>JAFPNP010000051.1 GCA_017411125.1 Kiritimatiellia bacterium | reverse complement strand
GACGAGCGCCCCAAGACAGATCTCGAAAAGCGCAAGCAGTGGTGCAGCCGTCTTTCGCGCATCGTCGGCGAGGACTTGACGCCGGAATTCAGTTTCCTTCTCAAGTAACGGTGTCTAGTCCGGAGTGAGTACACAAAATGTAAAATGCCTTGGCGCAGACATTACATTCTATGGAAAGGTGTGGCAGGCACGGTGCCCTTGACGCGCCGTTTTGCCAAATTGGCATGGGATGTGCTGTTAATTATATGGTATAGTGGCTCTGCCACGAACAAAGGAGAAACAAAGGAATGAGCAAATACGTCGAGCGCGTCCTCAAAGAGACGGCCGCGCGCAATGGCAACGAGCCGGAGTTCATGCAGGCGGTCGAGGAAGTCCTCCTCACGCTGGATCCGGTTTTGAAGACTAACCCGCAGTATGAGAAGAACGCCATTCTCGAACGCATGGTCGAACCCGAGCGCGTGATCATCTTCCGCGTTCCGTGGGTTGACGACAAGGGCGTGGTGCGCGTGAATCGCGGCTACCGCATCCAGATGAACAGCGCGATCGGCCCCTACAAAGGCGGCCTCCGCTTCGATCCCACGGTGAACCTCGGCGTGCTCAAGTTCCTCGCGTTCGAGCAGGTGTTCAAGAACTCGCTCACCACGCTTCCGATGGGCGGCGGCAAGGGCGGCAGCGATTTCAATCCCAAAGTCAGCCCGCACACGCCCGGCAAGCGCTGCAGCGACGCAGAGGTGATGCGTTTCTGCCAGAGCTTCATGACCGAGCTTTACCGCCATATCGGGCCGGACACCGATGTCCCCGCCGGCGACATGAACGTGGGCGGCCGCGAGATCGGCTTCCTCTTCGGGCAGTACAAGCGCATCGTGAACGAGTGGACCGGCGTCCTCACGGGCAAGGGTCTTCCGTTTGGCGGCTCTCTCATCCGTCCCGAAGCCACCGGCTATGGCGACATCTACTTCGCCGAGAACATGCTTGCCGTGAAGGGCGACACGCTTGAAGGCAAGACGTGCGTGATTTCCGGCTCCGGCAATGTTGCGTCGTTCGCCGCCGAGAAGCTCATGCAGCTTGGCGCGAAGGTGGTGACGCTTTCCGACCGCAGCGGCACGCTCTACGTCAAGGAAGGCTACACCCCGAAACTCTTGAAGCAGGTGATGCAGCTCAAGAACGTGAAGCGCGGCGAACTGAGCGAACTCGCGAAGGCGGGCAAGTTCATCAAGGGCGTGAATCCCTGGCAGGTCGCGGACAAGGTGGACTGCGCGTTCCCCTGCTCCCGCCAGAACGAACTGGACGGCAAGGATGCCGCGTATCTTCTCAAGCACGGCTGCAAGCTCGTCGGCGAAGGCGCCAACATGCCTTCCACTCCGGATGCTGTCGAGGCGTTTCTCGGCGCGAAGATTCTCTATTCGCCGGGCAAGGCGTCCAACGCCGGCGGTGTCGCCACGTCGGGTCTCGAGATGTCGCAGAACTCCGAGCGTCTCAGCTGGACGCGCGAGGAAGTGGACGCGAAGCTCAAGGGCATCATGAAGGCGATCCACGACAACGCTTACGAGGCTGCCGCGAAATACGGCCACAAAGGCAATTACGTGATGGGCGCGAACATAGCGGGCTTCACGAAAGTGGCCGACGCCATGGTCGCCCAGGGCGTCTGCTGACAGACGCGAATCGGCTGTCAACGCACGAGGCTGCGGCGCAAAGCGCCGCAGCCTCGTTGTTTTTTTACATCCTCGCGACGGCGGTGGCCACGATGGATGCGGCCAAGACGAGAAGTCCGGTCACGAGCAGTCCGCGCGTCTTGCCGCCGGTGCCGCGCCATTCGCCTAGCAGGACGCCGAGCAGAGACGAGAACAGCACGCTTGCGCCCATCAGGATGGCGAAGCCGACATAGGCCATGTCGCCGCAAAGCGGTTCGCCGATTTTCAGGAACGCGAACTGGCACGCCCAGATGACGCCGGCGAGGCCGGACCACATGATTACGCCGAGTCCGGCCGGCGACGCCGCCTTGGCGTAGTCGCCGAAGGTCTTGTTCTTCATGTTCATGTAGAGGCACCAGCAGGCGTTGACGAGGAATCCGCCCCACAGGACGACGACCAGCACGGGCATGCCGGTCCACCAGTCGCCGGTGTTCGCGGCTTTGGCGAGCGCGTCCATCGAGCATTTCGCGCCGGAAGCGTCCGTCCACCATCCGTTCTGGAGACCGAAGTTCATGCATCCCGAGAACACGCCGCTGATGCAGGCGACTGCGATTCCTTTCTTGAAATTGAACTCCGCGACGGCCTTTTTCTTCTCCTCCGGCGGCAATTCCGCTTCTTTGGACTTGCCGGCAAGCCCGACGAACACGATGCCGACGAGCGAGAGGGCGACGCCCCCCAGCGTTATCAGAGCAGGGGTGTCTTTTATCAAGTCGCCGGCCTTGCCTTGCAGGATCGGCGGTATGAGCGTGCCGGTGGCGGAACAGAGGCCGCATCCGATGGCGAGGCCTAGACCGACGCCCAGATAGCGTATCATCAATCCCCATGTCAGGCCGCCAATTCCCCACAGGGCGCCATAGCCCGCGCATCCGAGAAGCGTGCTTGCGGGCGTTTTTGCGATGACGCCGCAGAAGTCGGGAACCGTTGCGAACGCAAGCGCCGCCGGGAACGCGACAAGCCCCGCGATGGCATATACGAGCCAGTAGCTTTCGTAGGCCCAGCCTTTTACCTTTCGGAAGGGTATGGTAAATACGGCGCCGGCAAGTCCGCCGAGGGCGAATATGAGCGACCCGAGCATCAGGTTCGCGGAAACGGTTTCATTCATTTGCAATCTCCTTGCTTTGTGGTTTAGGAAATAGTGTAGCAGAAAATCGGCTGGATGTCAAAGCGCATGGAAAGTCTGCATCGGTGCGCAACCCCATCTACGGCTGTAAATCCCCCTAGGGTTCATAATTCCCCTCCGTGGGAATTGACTTATGCATTTCGGTTTGATATACTGCGGCACATGAAGATTTCAGTATTGCAATACGCTTTTGTTTCGGTATTGTTGCCGGTGGCGTCTTTGGGCTCCGTGCTGCCGCGTACCGCCACGCTCATCCCCGCGCCGCGCGAAGCGCGGGTCACGGGAGGGGAGTGCGTGGCGGTCAAACCGCCTAGGCTGGTGAAGACGCCCGGCATCCCGTCCGAAGGCTACGAACTATCCATCACGACAAACGGCATCACGATACGTCATTCCGACGACGCCGGCGCCTATTACGCGAACATGACGCTTTTTCATTCGGGGCGATACGACCCGAAAGCGAAGTGCAAGACGTATCCGTGCATGGAAATCCGGGATTGGCCGCAGTTCAAGTGGCGCGGCGTACATGTGGACGATTCCCGCCATTTCCTCGGGAAGGACACGATTCTGCGCATAATCGAACAAATGTCTTGGTTCAAGTTCAATGTGCTGCATTGGCATTTAATAGACGACCAGTTCTGGCCGTTGGAGATTCCCGGCTATCCCGAATTGCAGAACTACGGCGGCGAATGTCTCGTGGACGGACAGAAGCGCAGATACCGCGGCGAGAAGGTGAAGCCCGGCGTATACACCGCGAACGACGTAAAGGAGATCGTGGCATACGCGAAGGAGCGCCATGTCACGGTAGTGCCGGAGGTGGAATTTCCCGGCCACGCCGTGTGCGCCCTGTGCGCATATCCCGATTTCTGCTGCGATCCGCAGCACATTCTCAAACGCGGACGCGATCCGTCAAATTTCGACGGAGGTGGCATCGGCGTGTTCTGCATAGGCAACCCGGAAGTGATACGCTTTCTCGAGAGGACGCTGGACCATGTATGCGAGATATTTCCGTCCGAGGTTATCCACATCGGCGGCGACGAGTGTCCGCGGAATTTCTGGGAGAAATGTCCGAAATGCCAGGCGTTCGTCAAACGGGAGGGGCTTTCCGGCGTCGAGCAGATACAACCCTGGGTGACGCGGCACTTTACGGAGTACCTTGCGAAGAAAGGACGCAGGGCGATTGGCTGGGACGAGATTTTCATAGAGTCGAAGAACCGCAACGTCACCGTGCGCAACACGAAGATCACTTCTCTGCTGCCGAAGACGACGATTGGGATGTGCTATCGCGAGCAGGGCGCGGGCGTGGCTGCCGCGAACCAGGGATACGACATCGTGATGACGCCGCATCAATATACTTATTTCGACTACAGGCAGGGACTGGCGGAGGATCCGTTCCTGTATTTCGGCGGGGCCAGGCTGCCGCTGGCGCGTGTCTACCGGTTCGACCCGCTTGCCGGAATCGACGCGGCGGCGCGTCCGCGCGTCGTCGGCGGGCAGTGCTGCAATTGGACGTCGCACACGTTCGGGCGGTTCGATCTTGAATGGAAACTGTGGCCGCGCGGCTTTGCGCTCGCGGAGGTGCTGTGGACCTATCCGGATCCGGCCAAGCGCGACTTCGCGGAGTTCGCGAAACGCGCCGCCGAATACCGCCGCCGCCTGATCGCGGCGCACGTGAATTGCGCTCCGCTGAAGTAACCGTCTTTCCGCATTTTATGCTATACTAGTGCCATGCGAAGAATAGCGTTCCATGTGAACCGGGACAAGCCTGGCGCCGATTCGGTGCGCCGGCGACTTGCCGAGCTGGCCGTTTCGCTTGGCATTGCCATTGCGGACGGTCCGGGCGACGCGCCGGACGCCGTCGTAGTGCTTGGCGGCGACGGTACGATGCTTTCCGCCGTACATCGTTTTCCGGGCATCCCGCTTCTTGGTCTCAACCTTGGCTCGCTCGGATACCTTGCCGGCGTGGAGACGCCGCATTTCGAAGACGCGATGCGCGCGCTCGCTTTGGAGGACTACGAAGTGTCCCGCCGAACGACGCTGCGCGTCGGCGACGCCGTTGCGCTGAACGAGATCGTCGTTTCGCGCGGCGTGTCGGGCCATGCCGTGCGGCTCGAGCTTTCGGTGGACGGGCGCGTCGCGACGCGCCTTTCGGCGGACGGTCTCGTCGTCGCCACGCCCACCGGTTCGACCGCGTATTCTCTCGCGGCGGGCGGGCCGATACTGATGCCGGACAGCAAGGCGTTCGCCGTCACTCCGATCTGCCCCCACGCTCTCGCTTCGCGCCCGCTCGTCGTGCCGGACACCGCCCGGCTGGCAGTCCGCGCCTGTCTGCGCGAACGCGGCGAGATGCTTTCCGTTTTTGCGGACGGATCGCGCGTGCGCGAAATTGGCGATGGCGAGACGGTGGAGGTCGCGCGGGCGGACGTTTCGGTGCCGCTCATACAGTTGCGCGGCTACGATCCTTACGAGGTGCTCTCCCGGAAGCTAGGCTGGAACGGATCGGGAAGCTGGCTGGAAAACGAGGCGAAAGCGACATGACGGAGAAAGAGCAAGACGTGCTGGCCGGACTTGAACAGACTTTAGGCTATGCATTCCGAAACCGCGCCCTGCTGGAGCAGGCGCTCACCACGCCCGCGTGCCATATGGACCGTCCGGGCGTGCCGGACAACCAGCGTCTGGAGTTTTTGGGAGACGCCGTGTTCGGACTGCTTTCGGCGGATGCCGTCTACGGCGCGTTCCCCGGAGACGCCGAGGGGTTGCTCACCGTGCGGCGCACGCATCTGGTGTCCGGCGCCGCGCTTGCGGAGGCGGCGGAGCGTATCGGCCTGCGCAGCCGTTTGAAGTTGAACCATGGCGCACAGCCGATTCCGCCGCGGGCCAAGGTGCTTGCGGATGCGCTTGAGGCGGTGATGGGCGCGGCATGGCTCGACGGCGGGCTCGACGCCGCGCGGAAGGTGTTTGCCGCGCTTGCGCTGCCGTTCACGGAATCTTTCAACGAATGGGATGCGAATCCGAAGGGATGCCTTCAGGTCAAGACGCAGGCCATGCACCCGCCGCGCCGGCCGGTCTACGAGGTTTTGCGAACGGGTGGCCTCGCGCACGCGCCGGTCGTGACGGTGCGCGTGAGCGTTGCCGGGATGGGCGTGGCGGAGGCGACCGCAGGGTCGAAGGCCGCCGCCGAAGTTGCCGCCGCCGCCGCATTGCTGGAGAAAGTACACAATCTGGAGAATACAAGCCGTGAAGATCAAGGAAATACTGTCGGCTGACAGGCCGTCCGTTTCGTTCGAAGTGTTTCCGCCGAAGAAGGACGCGCCGTTCACGCCTGTCAAGCGCGCGGTGGCGCGGTTGGCGAGGCAGCGCCCGTCTTTCATATCGGTCACATACGGCGCGGGTGGCGGCGGGAACGTGAACACGTCGCGCGTCGCGGCGTTCGTGGAAGGGGAGTGCGGCGTCACGGCTCTCGCGCATCTGACGTGCGTGTGCGCGACCTCGGCGAAGATTCGTTCCGAAATAGCGGCCTTGCGCAAGGCGGGCGTGGAAAACGTCCTTGCGCTGCGCGGCGACGCGCCGCCCGGCGTCGACCCGTCTTCTGGCGAGTTTCCGCACGCGGCGGACCTCGTCCGATTCTTGAGGAAAAACGCCCCGCGCCTCTGCCTAGGCGGTGCGTGCTATCCAGAATGCCATCCCGAATGCGAGCATCTAGAGGACGACATAGCGCATCTGAAGGACAAGGTGGACGCCGGGCTGGATTTTCTCACCACGCAGATGTTCTTCGACAACAACGATTTCTACCGCTATCTGGCGAAGCTTCGCGGGAAGGGGATCACCGTTCCCGTGCTCGCCGGAATAATGCCCGTCACGAACGGACGGCAGATCGCCCGCATCTGCAAGCTCTCCGGCACGTACCTGCCAAGCCGCTTCAAGGCGATCGTAGACCGTTTCGGCGACAATCCGCCGGCCATGCTTGACGCCGGAGTTGCGTATGCGACGGAGCAGATAATCGATCTTTTCGCCAATGGCGTGAACGCCGTACACGTATATACGATGAACAAGCCGGAGATTGCGGAGCGCATCATGGCGAACCTTCGCTCCATTGTCGCGCGGTGAAGGAGGAGGGACGGAATGAAAGACGCGGAGCGCGGGATGACTGTCACGTACCAGGTAAAGCAGTCGGTCTACGTGAATCTGACGAACAGGTGTCCGTGCGCGTGCAGGTTTTGTCTGCGCGGCAACGGGGCGGGCGTGTTCGGTTCGGGGCCGCTTTGGCTGGAGCGCGAGCCGACGCTTGAAGAGGTAGAGAAAAGCCTTGACGGATGGGATTGGTCGCGGTTCCGCGAGGTCGTGTTCTGCGGCTACGGCGAGCCTACGGAAAGGCTTGACGTGCTGCTTGCGGCGGCCGGACACGTGAAGCGCCGCGATGCCGCGCTTCGGGTGCGCGTGAACACGAACGGACTTTCCGATCTCATAAACGGGAAGCCCACGGCGAAGTTGTTCGCGGGAAAGGTGGACTGCCTGTCGATCAGCCTGAACACCGACGATGCGGACGAGTACCTTTCCGTCTGCCGTCCGAAATTCGGGGCTGCGGCGTATCCTGCTCTCCTCGCATTTGCCAAGGACGCGGCGGAGATCGTTCCGGAGGTCGTGCTTACGGTCGTCGGCGAACCCGTGACGAGTCTCGAAAAACAGGCGCGCTGCCGGATATTGGCGGAAAGCCTCGGCGCTCGTTTGAGAGTGCGCCCCTACGAAGCGGGATGACGGCGCAGTCCGCTTGACGATGTGCAATGGAGTAAACGCAATGAGAGTTTTGTTTCTTGCAGTTCTTGCCGCAGTCGCCGCGAACGCCGACGTGCGGTTCGAGGCTGCATGGAATTCGCGCCGGGGCGAACCTTATAGGAACGAGCCGGTATCCCCGCCGGTTTTCCACGGTCATCCCCGAGTGGCACGCGGCTATTCCCGTGAGATAATTCTCTTCGCGGCGCGGGTGTTCCACAATTCAGAGACGAACTTTTACAGTCTCGCCAACGAGAAGATTCTGGAGAACTGCCGATTCTACATCGAAAACAAGGACGTGCGCAACGATCGCGATTCCTTCTACTGGAACATAGGCGATCTCTGCCGCATCGTGCTGCATTACGGAGCAAACGGGGACGTGGCCGCAGGCAGACTTGCGCCAGATGCGGAGACTGCGTTCAGGGAAATGGCGTTCGGCTACTGCCATGACATGTCGAGACTTGCCGACGCGGAATGCGACGGCGTGAAGACGTGGCGCGTGTACGAAAGCGAAAACCACCACGTGCAGCGCAATTCCGCCCTGTGGCAGCTGATGCACCTGCTGCTCAAGGCGGATCCTGGATACGGCACGCGCAGACTGAAGGACGGAGGCACGCTGCGCGAGCACTATGAGGCTTGGGAGCGTTTCTTCGTGGCGTGGATGCGCGAACGCGCCGGACGATCCATGTTCATCGAGACGCAGAGCCGCGTCTACGGCATACATACTGTCAAGAACGTGTATCCGTTCTGCGATATGTCCGGAAACTCCGAGACGCGCAGGATCGCGCGCAA
Organism: Kiritimatiellia bacterium; assembly: GCA_017411125.1. Taxonomy (GTDB): domain Bacteria; phylum Verrucomicrobiota; class Kiritimatiellia; order RFP12; family UBA1067; genus RUG572. The sequence goes on along the minus strand of JAFPNP010000051.1, from coordinate 256 downwards.
TTTCATCGATCTTTTCTGGGCGCTGTGGGCGCAGGAGCAGATAGACGGGGCGTCTGGCGGCGGGATGTCGCGCGTTTATCCGTCCAGCGCGCGCGCCACGGCTTCCGAGGCCGGAGCATGGGCCTACTGGTATTTCGGACTGAATCCGCAGTACAACCGCAAACCGACGGAGATGGATTACGTCTGCCTTGACAGTTCATACAGACCGCACCCGCTCATAGGACGGCTGGCGGCTGACGCCAAAGCGCGCGGGGCG
>JAFPNP010000050.1 GCA_017411125.1 Kiritimatiellia bacterium | reverse complement strand
TGGATTTGTCATTGGCAACACTTCCACATTGGCAACATTTACCTTTCGCCTCTCGCGCAGGGGATGAGACAATGATGGTTAGTCTGCGATTTGCTTGAGCTGCGATGAAATCACCGAGATTATCTTCGCATATACGTCGCTGGGCCATTCTGCCGCCAGTTCTTTCGCAAGGATCTCGGCGTGGCGCAGTATCTTTGAGGCGATTGCATCAAGACGGCTCAGGGCAAGAGCCGGACGCATTTCGGCCTCATGCGCCATAAGCGCAAAGTTTTCGCGCCTGACGTCTGCAAACCGCTTCGCCCCTCCTATTGACATTGCGCCATCGCCCGACAAGGACGGATATACGAGCGTTGACATGACGTCATAGATTGGCGCTAGACCACGCCCGCCTTTCTGCCGATACAGAATCGAGGAATTCTTTCCGTGCGCATCGGCATTGCCGATCAGGAAGTTGAAGATCATCCTGTCTATAAACGCGAGTCGGTCTGCCAGCGAGAACTTCATCTCCTGCATCGCCTTCATGCAAGACGCAAAGGACGGCCCCCCTTCGCTTTCATACTTCATCTCTCCGGATACGCCCAACGCCTGACAGAAGTCCTCCTGATGCAGACGGCGTACTTCGCCGCCAACGGATTCTCTGTCGTATCGTTCCGTCCAGTAGTATGTGTCGCCCTTGATGCGCATGAGACCGCATTTCGCCGTCTTTAGCCCCAGTCTCGCCGCAAGCGACATCGAGAAGATTTCATTGAAAACACTGTCGGCATAATCCTCCGCAGGCGGCTTGATGATATGCGTCGATGGCATCCCGAACAGCGGAAGCGCAATCCGTCCATCTACAATCCGCGCGATCAGCTTGTTTTGCGCACCCGATCCGGATATGCGGTACCCGGCCACGCCATTCACGTAAAGAGGACGCTTCCTGAGCGATTTCAGAACCATGCCGGCCGCATCTTCATCAAGCATCTCCAGCCGAGCGGCTGATTCCTCCTCCTGCGGCATGTCTTCAGGCCACAGCGAAATGGCTCCGGCGCAATCCCCTCCCAGAGCCTCGAGGAACCCGAATATGTTGTGGCGCGAAACATGCAATATCGGACCAAGCTTGCGCCTTACCTGATCCGGCGGAAGCAGGTTCTCGAAGAAGACCGTCGTTGTCTCGGTGTCGAACGGCTCGGACCGTAGAGGCAGAGATCGGGAAAGCGGCATGGACATGGAATCGGCAAGATATTCCGGATCGTATGAGAACCGCATCTCGTTGTGGCGGAAAGAATAATCCAGACGGCCGACTGTTCGACCGAGCAGACGGACAATCAACACACCTTTCCTTTGAACGGCAACAGGCATAATCAAACTCCTTCCGGCGCCGTCAAGGCAATCGAAACCCCCAACGCGTCAAGCACCTTCAGCAGTTTTCCGGTTTGAACCGTATCCTTGCCAGCCTCAGCTTCTACGACAAAGCGTCTGCCTACATCTGCCGCCTGCGATAGCTGAAGCTGCGTCACCCTTTGCCGTTTACGTTCCGCAGCAATGAATTCGCCAAGCTCTTTCATGTTCATAACAACTCCTCCGTGTTACCGAGCGGTATCATACCATATTTAAACCGACTCCGTCAACCCTCAATGTTACCGTGCAGGAACATTTGCGAGCACACGAGATGAGACAAGTTGCTGCAAATTGGTTCGGAAACTTTCACTTCAGCGGAATGCGGTAGGATGAGGCGACGACAAGTCCGCTCTTGAAAACGACTGTCGCCCGGAAGTAGTAGCGGAAGCGGTCATGGCAATCAGATGCTATGTGCGGCATTTCAAGCGACACATGTCCCGTCGCAAGTTCCATTGGATTGGAAAACTCCTTCGAATCGTTCAGGACGCCAGACGGTGCGCCCAACGTTCCTGTCCGCACGCGCGATTCCTCGAGAGCCGTGGCAAACTCGACACGCCTGACATCGTCCGCGTCGCCCTTGAATTCGTATTCGAAAGTCGCCCTCTCGCCTTCCTTGAGCACGCCGCCCAGAAGCCGCACCTCGTAACACGGCCGAAGATGTTTCCATGCAATCCTGATGAAATATGCAGTCATGGCGATTCCTATAAGCGGAAATACGACGCCTATGACAAGCTCGGCGCAGAAGCCCTTCTCAGGATAATCCCGCACGGCGGCGATGAACCTTGGAACAAGCCCCGCAAACGCTCCGGCATTCCAGCCGCAGCACCAGATCGCCATGAAAAGCAGTCCGTCCGGCAGCACGCGCCGCAACCTCACACCATCAGCCGCAATCATCTGCTCGTGCGCTTCGCGTTTCTTGCCTCGCGTCCTGAACCACTTGACAAACTGAAGCAATCCTCCGCACAGTATTACAGCTGGGATCAAGACAAACATGCCAGTCCCGACATAATTGCCAAGCGTTGCCCCTGGTTTCCCGATAACCGACTTGAGCTCAAATAGTCCGTTGACTATGAATAGAATCGAAAACAACACTCCCGCAGCGCAGCCGGCGACACAGAGAATGCGCCCCCACACCGGCATGTCTTTCAGCCGTGGGGTCGAGAAGCCGACGTCTCCGTCCATGTTCTGCCGCTCCCACCGGAAGTCCTGCCGCCATCCGACGCGCCCCTCCAGAAAATCGAGAAACACGCGCTCGACGTCGTCCGCGCCAACACGGCGCGTGCAGTGGAAAAGCGGACTCCCATGACCGGCGCGATAT
>JAFPNP010000005.1 GCA_017411125.1 Kiritimatiellia bacterium | reverse complement strand
TGCCTTCGAAGAGCAGGCCGTTGTCTCCGTACCTGTATTTCGGATGCATTCCCGGAATGCGGTCAGGCGTCTGGCTGTCGTTCAGCCATGTGAAAGCGAGCCCGTTCGGGCATTTTTTGCTCGGCGGAAACTTCAGCACGATCTTGCCTTTTTGCGGGAACGCCGCCGTGACGGGCGCATCGCAGTAGCCGGTTACGGACGTCGGCAGTCCCAGCTCAAGGATTTCGAACGCCGGGTCGGCATTGTGGATCGCCATGTCGCCGATCGCGCCGCATCCGTAGTCCCACCATCCGCGCCATTTGAACGGCGCGAGCGACGGGTGGCATGGATTGGGCCGAGAAGGTCCGAGCCACATGTTCCAACTGGCTTTTGTGAATCCGGGAATCATCTCTTCTTTTTCGGGGTAGGCTTTCATCCCCTGCGGCCACCACCTGCCGGGACGGTCGGTCCAGCAGTAGACGTTCTTGATGTCGCCTATGATTCCGGAGTTGTACAGTTCTATGAAGCCTTTGTTCCTAGGGTGGTGCTGCGTGCCCATCTGCGCCACCACGCCCGTGCGCTTCTGCTCGGCCATGAGCATCGCGCACTCTTCGAACGTGTGCGCCAGCGGTTTCTGTATGTAGACATGCTTGCCCAGGCGCATGGCGTGCAGGGCGATGATTGCGTGCGTGTGGTCGGGCGTGCTGATCGCCACCATGTCGAAGTCCGCAGCATGTTTGAACATTTCGCGCCAGTCGGTGTATACGGGAACGCCGGGGAAGCCCTTCGCCTGCTGCGCAAGGCTATTTGCGTTCACGTCGCATAGGGCCGCCACGGTTGCGCCTGCCTTCTGCAGTTCGCTTCTGGTCATGCCGCCAATACCGCCGACGCCCACGACTCCCATGCGCAACTGCCTTTTGGGCAAAGTCTGCCCGTAGAGCGTTCGAGCTGGTATGAAAAACGCGCCTGCCGCAGCCGTTCCGATGAATTTCCTTCTGGTCGTCAAAGCCATAGTCATTCCTTGTGTTTTCGCGTGCATGTAATTATGCCATAATCGGACTTTGTTGTACATGTGAATTTTGCGCCCGTCACAGGCCGCCCATGATGAGAGAGCCGAAAGTGGACACCGGCGTGGTGTCGCGGTAGTTGTCCACGACCTGCCTTACGTCCTTGATGAGTCCGTTCAGTTCGTCGTACAGCTCCTTGTCCGCCAGCAGCTTGCCGATGGTGCCCTGCCCTTTTTCAAGGCGGGCGGATACTCCCTTGAGGTTTTCCAGAAGTGCGGAGGCGTCCTCGCCGAGCTTGCCGTCGTACACCAGGCGTCCGGCGAGTCCTTTTCCGTCTTTGAGGTCGGACGTCACCTTGCGGATGTTGGCGATCGAAGACTTGAGGTCGGCGTAGACGGTGTCGTTCGTGGAGAGCAGCCTGCCGATTGTGCCTTCGCCCCTTGCGAGTCGCCCGGCGACGGCGTCTATGTTGGACGCGGCGGCTTTTACGGATGCGAGCGCGGCGCGGATATCGGCATGGACGGCGTCGTTCGTGGAGAGCAGCTTGCCGACGGTGCCTTCGCCGCGCTCTACGCGTGCGGCTATCGAATCGATGTTCGCGGCGGCATTCTTCGCGGAAGCGAGAGTGGACTTGAGGTCGGCGTATACCGTCTCGTTCGTGGAGAGCAGCTTGCCGATCGTGCCTTCGCCGCGCTTTACGCGCGCCACTACAGTGTTGAGGTTTTCGGACATCGCCTCGAAGTTCGTGACTATGCTCCGTATGCTGCCGTCCGAGGTGAGATCGTTGAGGTTGCGCGCGATAGCCCCGAGATCGCGCATCCAGTCCACAGGAGGCTCGCCTCGGAACGTGGTGGACGCGAGAGGCTGCGGCGCACCGGCGCCTTCCTCCAGCAAGAGGTAGTTTCCGCCGAGCAGCGAGAGGGCGGCCACCGATATGCGGCAGGACGAGCGCAGGACCACGTCGTCGTCCACCGAAATGCGCACGGTGATGTTCGACGCGCCGAGCGATATCTTCTCGACCGAGCCGACCTTCATGCCGCGGTATACGACGCTGTCGCGCTCCTTCAACCCGCCGACGTCGCCGAACACGACCGTCGCCGCCGTGCGCGATCTGCCGAAAAGCATGTCCACGCCGGAAATGACGATCGTGAAGTAGCCGAGCAGCGCGATCACGGCCACCATGAATATGCCTACGACGATTTCCGAGAACACGTCGCCATTCTTTTTACCGCTCATAGTCTTTTCTCCAGCAAATCGGGTGTGATGAACTGCGCGTCGAGAAACTCGCGCACGTCGGGATTGGACGAGCGCACGAACTCCTCGGGCTTCGACACTTCCGCTACGCGCCCGTTCTTCAGCATCAGGACGCGGTCTGCGAACAGCAATGCGCCCTGCAGGTCGTGCGTGACCACGATCGACGTGATTCCTCGCTCCTTGTTGAGGCGGCGGATCAGGCGGTTGATGGTTGTGGACGTGACAGGGTCGAGGCCGGACGTCGGCTCGTCGTACAGGATTATGTCGTTTCTTCGCACGATGGCGCGAGCGAGGCCGGCGCGTTTCTGCATTCCGCCGGATATTTCCGCCGGATAGAGATCCGCAGCATCGGAAAGGTCCACGGCTTCCAGCGCCTCCGTGACGCGCTTCGATATCTCGTCCTCGTCGTATCCGCCGTGTTCGCGCAGCGGAAGCGCGACGTTCTCCTCCACCGTGAGCCATCCAAGCAGCGCGCCGCCCTGGAACAGATATCCGAAGCGGTTGCGTATCGTGGCCAGTTCCGTGCCGGTCGCGGACGAAATCTCCACGTCGTCCAGCCAGACGCTTCCGCTCGTCGGCGTGAGCAGGCGCACGAGGTGCTTGAGCGTCACGGACTTCCCGGTGCCGGAAGGCCCCGCGATCGCCAGCATCTCGCCTTTTTCGACGGCAAAGCTCACGCCAGACAGGACCTCCCGTCCGTCGAACAGTTTTACGACGTTCTCAAAGCGTATCTGCGGCATGGGGCGTATTGTACCAAAAGCCGAAAACGGTTGTCAAACATGGCGCGGCCGCGTTCAGGCCAGCGCTCCGAGAATGCGCCGCGCCCACTCCATCGCCCGTTCGAACTGGTGAAGCCCGTAGGATTCGTTCGGCGCGTGGATGCGGTCTTCGGGCTGTCCGAATCCGACGATCAGCGGCGCCGCGCCAGAACACGTCTTCAGCGTGGAGACCACCGGGATCGACGCTCCGTCCCACTGGTAGACCGCGCCGCGCGGATCCATTTCCTTAAGCACGGACGCCGCAAGGCGGAACACGGGCGACGCCAGCGGCAGCCGGAATCCAGCCGCCCCGTCGGTGCGCTCCTCTATGCTGAGCCTCATGCCTCTTGGCGTGTGCTGGCGCAAGTGGCGTTCGATTGCGGCCATCGCATCGGCCGGGATCTGGTCGGGGACGAGACGCATGGAAAGCCTCGCGATCGCGCTTGCCGGAATCACCGTCTTCGCGCCCGGACCGCCGTAGCCCGTGTGGATGCCGTTCACTTCTATTGTCGGACGGAACGAGTTGCGTTCGGTGAGCGTAAAGCCTTCCTCGCCGCCGACAGGGGCGACGCCGGTTATCTTCTCGTACTCTTCCGGCGATACGGCGGCGGCTTCCGCGGCGGCGCGCTCCTCGTCCGTCGGCGGCGTCACGCGGTCGCAGAATCCGCGCACGGCGATGGATCCGTCCGGGTTGTGCAGGCTGGCTACGAGTTCCGCGATGCCCTGCGCGGGATTCGGCGCGATGCCGCCGTGTTCGCCGCTGTGGAGGTCGTGGGTCGCCGCGTCCAGACGGATGTTGATGTGCGACACGCCGCGCAGTCCGGCCATGATGGCAGGGCGCATCTCCGCCGCCGCGCCCGTGTCGCACACGAGCAGCACGTCCGCACGGAGGCGGTCCTTGATTTCGGGAGCGAGGGCGGTGAGCGCGGCGCTTCCGCTTTCCTCCTGGCCTTCCAAGACGATCTTTATCGTAGGAATGGTCTCCGGGCCGGACTCGAGGAAATTTCTCATGCCGCAGAGAAACGCGAAGAACTGCCCTTTGTCGTCCTGCGCCCCTCGGCAGTACACGCGTCCGTCGTCCTTGAGCGTCGGTTCGAACGGAGGCGTTTCCCATGCGTCCAGCGGGTCTTCTGGCTGCACGTCGTAGTGTCCGTAGAAGAGAATAGTCGGGGCGCCCTCCGAGCCGCGCCGTTCGGCGAACACCACCGGCGGCGTGCCGAGCATCTTCGGCGCCTGCATCAGCTCCACGGCGAACCCTTGCGGCGAAAGCCATTTCTTCAGCCACATTGCGCAGTCCACGCAATTCTTTAAACGCGCCGGATCCGCCCCGACGGACGGGAACCGCAGAAGCTCGAAGTATTCCTCAAGTATAGTCTCTTTTTCTTTCGGGTCGTCGAATCCAGACATCTCAATTAATCCTTTCTTCCGCCTTGTCGGCAAGGCGTGTATTTTACCACATTCCGGTCGTCCCGGCTCGCCATTTCGGAAAAAATCAGGAAAAGGCGCGCAGCATCGTCTTATTTTTGGTATACTTTGCCCATGACATTCTGGTTTTTCGCTCTCGGCCTCCCGCTTTTCGGGTATGGCCTTTTCACGGTCCTGAAGCCGGATCCGGCTGCGCGGTTCCTGCTTGCGTTCCCGCGCCACCGGCTGGCGGGATGGGTTCTGTGCGCTGTTGCATGGATATGGACGGCGTATGAAGTCGATACAATAGGCATAGAGGTGTTCGACCGCATCGTGCGCCGGCTGTGGTTTCTGGGAACGGACATTCCGGGAATGGTGTGGATTCTCGCCGCCGTGCTGACGGTTCTCACATGCCTTTGGATGGAGAACCTGCTGCCGGTCAGGGCGCTGTGCGCGATTTTGATGCTGTTTCCTGCGGAACTGTTCCCTGCCGTGCGGCTGTGCGACACGTCCTGGCGTCTTGCGCTCGTGGTGTTCGCGTATGTCTGCGCGGTCGTCGGGATGTTCGGGATGTTCTATCCGTGGCATCTCCGCCGTTTCCTTTTCTGGCGGGCGGC
>JAFPNP010000049.1 GCA_017411125.1 Kiritimatiellia bacterium | reverse complement strand
TTTGGCATACTAAATATTTTGAACCTTTCAGTCGCATAGCGTTGTTTCGGCGGATTTCGTCAAGCCGCGTGGCTTGGTCTGCGAATGGTGCGGAGGAGAGGTTCGCGGTTGTTGCAGTACGGTGCAAAAGTGAACTACGTTTACAAGCGATCTGATTTCAGGCGTCCCCCGGCCCAGCTGGAGCACGTCGATATGAACCTTTCCTTCTACGAAGACCGCGTAGAGGCGCACGGTACGCTCCATTGCACTGCGCGCGAGGCGATGAAGGAGATAATGCTCGACTGCGACGGCAATAAGGTCGCATATCCCCTCGACCGCGAGTACGCCGCCGGCGAACGGTTCACGGTGGCGGTGAGCCACGTCTCCCGCCCCGACGGCAAGCGGCTCGAGGGAATCTACCGCGACGTCACGCCGCCGGGATGTCCGCAGCAATACATGAGCCAGTGCCAGCAATACGGATTCCAGCGCATCATGCCGATCATCGACGACTGCACGGCGAAATGCACGTTCCGTACCGCGCTGGAAGGCGATTCGCGTTATACGCACTTGATATCGAACGGCGACCTCGTGGAAAAGACGGATCTCGGCAACGGGCGAGCGCGTTTCGTGTACGAAATGCGGCGCCCGATGGCTCCATACCTTTTCCTCGCGTGCGCGGGAACGTGGGAAACGCTTTCCGACGAAGTGGAGTATCCCGATTCGCACAAAAAAGTAAGGCTGGAATACCTCGTACCTCCGGGACATCTGGACGGAGCGCGCGAACCAATGCGCATATTGAAGGAATCCGTCCTCTTCCAGCACGAACTGACGGGCTATGAATATCCATTCGAGGTCTACCGCACGATCTGCATGGAGAAGTCGCTCTACGGCGGCATGGAGAACACCGGCAACACCACCATAATCACCGAAGCCGCGCTCATCGACGAAACCATGCCGGACCGCAGGCTTGTCTACGCATACGGCGTCATTCCCCACGAGTACGAGCACAACCACTGCGGCAGCGGCGTGACGATGGAGACCGTGTTCGACATGTGGCTGAACGAGGCGTATACCGTAAACGTGGAAAGGGCGTACCTCGCCCGTTCGTTCGGGGCGGACTACGTCCGGCGCAGCGAGATCGCCGCGCTGCGCGGCAGGGGCGGCGCGTTCGCGGAGGAAGAGGCCGGCATGGCCGGAGCGGTCGTGCGCGAGGGCGTGAACGATCCCGACGACGTGGTAGACGCGATAACCTACGACAAAGCCCCGGAGGTACTCAACACGCTTCGCGCCATAATCGGCGCGGAGGCATACGACGCGGCATGGCGCGAATACTTCCGCCGCTTTTCCGGCGGCAATGCAAACACGGACGACTTCCTTGCCGTGTTCTCGGAAACGAGCGGGCGCGACGTCCGCGCAATAATCGGCACATACCTCTTCTCCGCAGGCTTCCCGACCATACACGCTTGGTGGGAATGGAAAGACGGGCGCATGACCGTGCGCCTCGACCAGAAGCGAGCGGACGCCAAAGCGCCGTGCTTCACCGTGCCCGTCACCTGGACCGCCGTGAAAGACGGCAAGGACCTGTGCTCCGGCAAATTCGTTCTGGAGCCGAAGGACGCCGTGGCCGACTGCACGGAGTACTCCGCGCCGTTCCCGGTCAAGCCGGACTTCATCAGCTGGAATCGCGGCGGCGCATTCTACGGAGTGCTGTCTCCATCGGCCACGGAGGAGCAGCTCGCCTGCCAGGTGCGCACGGATCCTGACGGCGGCAACCGCGTGGAGGCCATGGGGATTCTGCGCGACAAGAACTGCGTCAAGACGTGGCTCGCCCTTTACCGCGAGATATTCGCGGACGAATCGATCGAGGGCGGACTGAAAAGCGAACTTCTCGCAATCCCTGCCGAATCCATCGACCGCCGCCGCCGCGCGCTCGTGCGCGAGAACGTGCGCGAGATGCGCGCGCTGCGCCGCGCCGCCGCGCAGGAAATCGGAGTGGGCGCGCTGGCGGACGCCATTGCGGCGCCGCATCGATGCGATACGATTGCCGAATCCGTGAAACGCCGCGCTCTCGAGAATCGCATTCTCCAGCTTCTTGCCGCCGCGAACACGCCCGAAGCATGGGCCGTGCTGCACGCCTGTCTTGCAAAAGCCAGCAACGTCACCGCCCGCCTCAACGCGCTTGCCGCGCTGGTCGCCTCCGACGATCCCGGGCGAAAGGTCGTGCTGGACGAGGCGGGCGAGGAACTCCGCAAGTCGCTCAACGGCTACATTTCCTATCTTGGACTTGTGGCCGGCGATCCGCATGAAGACGTGTTCGACGCCGTGGAGCGCGAAGAGCGCAGGGAGGAATGGTCTATTACGCATCCCAGCCTCAGCCGCGCGCTATACTGCGGACTTGCCGCGAACGGCGACAGGCTCTGGACGGAGCGTGGACTTTCGTGGCTCGAGGATACGCTGGTGAAATACGCGCAGGTGAGCGAATACAACGCCATACGGCTGCTTTCGCCGGTGGCCGTCTGGAGGTTTTTCGAGCCGGAGCTGCGAAGCGAGGTGAAAGAACTTCTGGAGCGCGTGGCGGAGAAACTGCCGCCCGGACGCTATCCTTTCATCGGCGGCAAACTGTCCGCATTGCTTGCGTAGCCGAGCGGCGGATCAAGGCGATTCGAAAAACTTCTTGATCACGGTTATCTCGCCCGCGTCGAACCCGTGCGGACGGTGTCCGTATTCTTTGCGCTCGCGCACTTCGCAATTTCCCTTGGCGGCCTTGAAGGCCCTCTCGAACGCGCGCGAGTTCTCGCCGGGCAGAATTTTCCTGTCTGCTCCGCCGTAGACAAGCAGCACGCGGATTCCCGCCGCAGCGATTTTCGGGGCGAGGTTTACCGGCATGCGCTCGTCGGTGCGCCAAGTGCCGTCCTTGTGCACGTTTGCGGCCCACGGGCCGAGGCCGAGTTCCTTGGGCGGCGTGTACCTGAAGAAGGTGAGCAGGGCGTTGTCGAGATACAGCCGGGACACGTTTTCCGGTTTCTGCGCGGCATACCTTGCCGCCATGAAGCCGCCCCAGCCGAGACCTATGAGATTGGCTTTCGGGGCGAAGCCGAGTTCCTTGACGAGATATTCCTGAAACGTGGCGGCGGCGGCTACGCCCGCGTCGTCCATGCGCGTGTCGAAAAGGTCTATGTAGGCGTGGTGGTAGCCGTCGTCGAGCATTGCGGTGACGCCTGTGCGCTCCACGTCGAGATCGGGCCAATGGAACGTCCAGGTCCACGGCATGCCGTTGCGCGGCGCGTTGCTCGGCTCAACGATCCATGCCTTGCGTCCGCCGAACTCGAACGCGATCCGGTTGCGCCCGTTCCATGCGCCCTGCTCCAGCACTTTGTGCTTTGCGGCGACCTTGTCCCGCAACGGGCTGGCCTTGGCTTCTGCGGCATCGACACCTGCCGAGACGGCAAGTGCGAGTAACGCGATTGTGAATAATTTGCTTTTCATGATAGATGCTTTCCCCATTAAGACTTCTGTCCGTAGTAGGCGTCCGGCCCGTGCTTCCGCCGGTAGTGCTTGTCCGAAACGTATCCCGGCAGCGGCGTCGCGGCTCTTTCCGCGCACAGACGCTCGGTGAGACGCGCCATCCGCGCGATCTGCTCCAGCGACACGGCGTTGTCTACGGCCCGCATCACGTCCGCCCCCCACGTGAACGGACCGTGGCCGGCCACAAGCGCTCCTGGCTGCGCAAGCGGGTCTAGTCCGCCAAAACGTTCCACGATCACCTTTCCTGTATTAAGCTCGTAGGCTTCGGCCACTTCCTTTTCCGTGAGAAGGCGCGTCATCGGCACCGGTCCGTGGAAGCAGTCCGCGTGGGTGGTGCCGTAGCACGGAATCTCGCGGCGCGCCTGCGCCCAGGCCGTCGCCTCCACGCTGTGGGTGTGGACGATGCCGGACACGCCTTTGAAAGAGCGGTAGAGTTCAAGATGCGTCGGAGTGTCGCTGGAGGGACGGCATCCGCCCTCGACCACGCGCCCGTCGAGGTTGAGCACGACCATGTCGCCGGGCGACATCTTCCCGTACTCCACTCCGCTGGGCTTTATCACGACAAGACGCGTCTCGCGGTCAAAGGCGCTGGCGTTGCCCCATGTGAGCGCCACCAGCCCCTCGTCGCGCAGGCGCATGTTCGCGCGCCAGACAGTTTCTTTCAACTCTTCCAGCATCGCGTCAGTTCAGCTTCCAGGCGAGATCGTTGAGGAACAACTCCCTTTCGAGGTTTTCCACCGTGGTGTCTTTCGTGATATGCACGAACTCCATGCCCATTATCGCCGCAAAATCGTGCATCTGCTCGGCCGTCACGTCGTAGGTCAACGTAGTGTGGTGCGCGCCGCCAGCCGTTATCCAGCATTCGACGCCGGTCTTGAGGTCCGGCATCGCCCGCCACATCACCCGCGCCACGGGAAGGTTGGGCATCTTGTAGACGGGCTTGACGCACTCTATGTCTTGCACGATCATGCGAAGCCGTCCTCCCATGTCGACGAGAGAAATCACTATCGCCTTGCCGGCGCGTCCCTCGAACACGAGTCTGGCTGGATCGGCCTTGCCGCCGATGCTGAGCGGATGCACCTCGATCTTCGGCTTGGCCGCCGCAATGGACGGGCAAACCTCCAGCATGTGCGCTCCGAGCGAATACTCCTTGCCCTTGGCGAGTTCGTAAGTGTAATCCTCCATGAACGCCGTGCCGCCCGTCTGCCCCTCGCTCATCGCCTTGACGATGGCGGTCATGGCCGACACCTTCCAGTCGCCCTCCGCGCCGTAGCCGTAGCCTTGCGCCATGAGCCGCTGCGAGGCGAGGCCGGGAAGCTGCTTCATGCCGTAGAGATCCTCGAACGTGTTCGTGTATGCGGCGCAACCCTCTTCGTCGAGCATCCGCTTCATGGCGATTTCTTCGCGCGCCTGGTAGCGGACGGCGTCTACGTCCTTGGTGCTTATTGCGTAGAGGCGCTTGTATTCTTTCACGAGTGCGTCCACTTCCGCATCGGTGACGGCGTCGATGCGCTCCGCGAGCGCACCGACGGGCCAGGTGTTGACCTGCCAGCCCATGACTTCCTGAACGCCAACCTTGTCGCCTTCGGTCACGGCCACGTTGCGCATGTTGTCGCCAAAGCGCATGACCTTGAGCGAACGCGAGAACGCCACGCCGACGGCCACGCGCATCCATGCGCCAAGGCGCGCGGCAACGTCCGCGTCCTGCCAGTGCCCCGCGATCACCTTGCGCGTTTTCCTGAGCCGTGCGCCGATGAAGCCGTGTTCGCGGTCTCCGTGCGCGGCCTGGTTGAGGTTCATGAAGTCCATGTCGATCCCCTTGTCGGGAATCGAACGGTTGTACTGCGTGGCGAGATGGCACCAGGGCTTCTGCAGCAGCTTGAGGCCGTTCAACCACATCTTGGACGGCGAAAACGTGTGACACCACGTGATCACGCCCGCGCAGGCGTCGTCGCGGTTTGCCTCCTTGATGGTCTCCGTGGCCTCTTCAGAGGTTTTCACGACGGTCTTGAACACCACCTTGCACGGAAGCTTCCCGCCTTTGTTCAGCTTGTCCGCCATCTCCGCCGCGCGCTTCGAAACGGTGTCCAGCACCTCCGGCCCGTAGAGGAATTGGCTTCCCACGACGAACCAGAACTCGTAATCTTTCAGCTTCTTCATTTGATCTGCCGCCTTTCGGTTAGTTCTGCGACGCGGCGAGAGACGCCGCGACGCCTTTCTTGAAGTTCTCCAAATACTTCGCGTATCCTTTCACGCCGGCCCGCGTCGGCTTGAGCGTGACGCTTTTCGCCCCCGCGAATACATCTTTCGCAAGGAAGTCTTCGAGCGAACGCGGCTTGGCATGGCGCGGCGTTCCCGTAGCGCCGTTTCGCTCCAACGCATATGCGGCGAGCAGCGCCATGCCCCACGTGCCGCCCTCGCTCGCCGTTTCCAGGCACGTCGCCGGGGCGTCCACGGCGTCCGCGAGAATCTGCTGCGCCACGCCGGGAGTCTTGAATATACCGCCGTGCCCGGTAATGCCCTTGAGCTTCAGACCTTCCGCGAAAAGAATCCCCAGCCCGATGCGTACGGCGGCGAATGCCGAGCAGACGAGCGCCCGCATGAAATTAGCAAGCGTGAAGTCCGCATCCGCCGAACGGACGACGAGCGGACGCCCCGCGCAAATCCCAAGCACCGGCTCGCCGCCGAAGAAAGGCACGTTCACCACTCCGCCGCAGTCCGGCGCACCGTCCAGCGCGGTCTTGAACAGTTTGTCGTAGTCGCCGCCGAGAAGTGCGACCCATGCATTGATGTCGCTCGTGCAGGTGTTCGCGTGGCTCATCGCAACCTGCGCCCCCGTGGGCGAGACGCACACGTCGATTTCGGGATGTCTTTTCGCAAGCGGCTTCGCGAGCGCCACGACGGCGAACGCGCTCGTGCCGGCTGAAACGTTCGCCGTCCCGGGACGGACGGTGTTGGTTGCGACCATGCCGGTCTGCATGTCGCCTTCCGGCGGCGCGGCGAGTGCGCCGGACGCAAGGTCGCCCGACGGATCGAGCAGCCGCGCCCCGGCCTCCGTGAGCGCACCGGCTGGCGCACCGGCTGGGAGCGGACGCGGAAGAACGTCCAGAACCTTCCACGGGAACTTCCCTTTTTTAGCCGCCAGACGGTCGAACGCACGCGCCATCTTCGCGTCGTAGTTCTTCGTGGCGATGTCGACGGGGAACATTCCGCTGGCCTCGCCTACGCCAACGACCTTTTCGCCCGTCAGCATGAAATGTATCCATCCTGCGAGCGTCGTTAGAAATGCCAGGTTCTTCAATTCCGCACCGCCGTCAAGCACGCGCTGGTAGAGATGCGCCACGCTCCAGCGCTGCGGAACAGTGAAGTCGAACGCTTTGGTGAGCTTTTCCGAAGCCTCCCCGGTAAGAGTGCAGCGCCACGTGCGGAACGGCGCAAGCTGGCGCCCCCGCGAATCGAACGGGAGGTAGCCGTGCATCATGCCGGAAACGCCTATCGCGTCGAGCGTGTCGAGCGTCTTGCGCGTCGCCTTGCGGTAGCTGGCTTTCAGCTCCGCGTACGCGGCCTGCATTCCCTTGACTGCGTCGTCCAGACGGTAGCTCCACACGCCGCCGGGCAGCAGCTTGTTTTCCCAGTCGAACGAACCGGACGCTAGAACCCTGCCGCTTTCGTCGGAAAGCACGGCTTTGATCCTGGTGGATCCGAATTCTATACCAAGCACTCTTTTCATTGCACGACTTTCATTGCCGGTTGCTAGTCCAGCCACGTCCAGAAATACGCGTAGGCGCACACCACAAGCCCCACGACGATGCAGGAAGCCGTCACGTCCACCCAGTTCCAGCTCATGCGGTTCATCTTTTTGTATTCCGGCGAGAGGCAGCTGAAGTTCAGCCCGTCCAGATGCGCGTAATCCGGCGCGGGGGCCGTGAGCGACGCCGCGATGGAAATCGCAATCGAGAGCGCGAGCAGTATGCCGGAGAAGTAGAAGTCTTGGATAAGCGCATAACCATCCGCGCCGCCCCATATGGCGTTCGCGCCCAGCTTGCACATTCCGAGCACGAATCCAACGGAAAGCCCCCACACCGCGCCGCGCAGGTTCATGCGTTTCCAGAGCAGCCCCAGCAGGAACACTGCGACGATTGGCGGCGCAAGGAAGGACTGGACGGACTGGATGTACTGGTACAGCCCGCCTCCGGAGATCGCTTTCATGATCGGAAGCCAGAGGAGTCCCAGCGCCGTCATGACGACGGTCGTCGTGCGCCCGATGGTCACGAGCTTGCGCTGCGACGTCTCCGGCCGCAGCTTCTGGTACACGTCAACCGTGAAGAGCGTCGAGACGGAGTTGAAGAGCGACGCGAGCGAACTCATCAGCGCGGCGATCATGCCGGCCACAACGATTCCGCGGAAGCCTGTCGGCAGAAGCGTCTGCACGAGCGTTGGGAACACCGTGTCGCCGTTCAGTGCGCCGCCTTCCTTCAGCGGGATGGCGAACGCCGAGCCGTTTACAAGCACGTGGTTGTGGTGAAGGGCGAAGCCGAGCATGCCGGGCACGAGGAACAGGAACACGGGCGCGAGCTTGAGGAAGCCGCCCCATATCGCGCCGCGCCGCGCGTTGGTGAGGTCTTTCGCCGCCAACGTGCGCTGGATGATGAACTGGTCCGTACACCAGTACCACACGCCGATCGTGGCGGAAGCCACCACTACGCCGAGCCACGGAAACGCCTTGTGCGAAAGCGAGTGCCACAGCCCGAACTGCTCCACGTTGCCCGTGGACTTGATCGTGGCCTTCAGCACCTGCCACCCGTCCGCCACGCCCTGCGCCGTCGAGCCGTCAGGCAACGCCACGCCGCTGTGGCCGAGGTGGTAGAGCGCGAAGCCCGTCACGGACAGTGTCCCGACGAGGATTATGCCTGTCTGCACAAGGTCGGTGTAGAC
>JAFPNP010000048.1 GCA_017411125.1 Kiritimatiellia bacterium | reverse complement strand
CTCTGTAAATACAGGTGGCTTCTCCTTGAAAATGTGCTCCCACTTACCATCAGCAAGAACATCCATGTAATCAGCACCGATGTAGAGATCAATAGCATTATCTCTGTCAGGGCGCTTGATAGTATCAAGGAAGCGATATGCTTCATGCCCGTGTTCGCGCTCTTCGTCGCATGGCTGCGTGACAGAAAACGGCTGCGCCCGTGGATGTGGTGGGCGGCTCTGTCCCTGGCCGCTGTCTGGGTCGTCTGGCACGTTGCGGGGGATGTCGGTCGCATGGAGCGGATGGCGGCGTTTCTCGATCCACGAAACTGGATGCAGGACAGGGCGTATATGTCGCGGCAGCTGCTTGCGGCGTTCGGCGCGTCGCACTGGTTCGGCGATGCCGGCAGGAGCCTCGGCTTTCTGCCTTGCCCGGAAAGCGACGGGATGATGTCGGCTTCCGCATTGATATTCGGCAAGTGGTTCCCGGCGGCGCTTGTGGGAATTTTTGCGGTCGTCGGCGCATCATTGACATTGCTCTGGAAATGTACGTGCGACGCGGCCAAGCGCATGTTCGCGCTTCTTTTTGGACTATGGCTGGTTGCGCCTGCGGCGTATTGTTTCCTACATTCGCTTGCGCTTCTGCCCGTTGCCGGTATGTCGCCAGCATTAGCCGGATACGGCGGCACGGCGGCGGTGATGGCGTGGTTCGGAACCGGCGTCCTTGCGGCGATGGCGCGGAAAAATGCGGCAGAGGGTGATTGTGGTGCAGAAACAGGAATCGGGGTTGTGACGGTGTTGGTCATCTGTTGCGCGTGGATAGGCATTGCCGCACTGGGGATTGGCATGCTTGTTTTGAGGTGCCTGGCTGTTGAGTCGGAGAATCTGAAGTTCGCCGAGCCGAGGCCGTCGGACATGGAGTTCGGCGAGTTCGGCCTGGTCGCGAAGCGCGGACGGATTCTCGCCGCAGACGGCTCGCCGCTCGCCTACACGGTCCGCAAATGGCGATTCTATCTCGATCCGTGCGTTCCGGATGTTGCGCTTGCATTCGACAAGGAGAGGCTCGCGGCAATCGCCGACGGCCTTGGGGTTCCGGTAAAGCGACTGCTTCAAGGCTACATAAGAACCGACGGCAACATACCCTATCGTCTGGTGTGCAGTGTCGCGGATGAACTTGGCGTGTCGGTGAAGGAACTTCACGACGCGAACGCCAACACGGACACGATTTTCAAGTCGCCCAACCGGTATATCTTTCTGACGGAGGTCGAGGACGGTAGCCCGGCATCCGTGTATTTCGCAAAAAGGCAGCGGTGGCTGGGAAAATGCGCGGGGATAATCCGCGAGCCTGTCCAGAAGCGGGTATATCCGCTCGGCGGGGCGGCGACGGCTGTAGTGGGCTTCATGCACGGCGGTGCGCACACGGACACGCCGCAGGGAGCGGGAGGTTTGGAGTGGGCTTTCGACAAGCCCCTTGCCGGGACGAACGGCGCATACGATGCAAGCCTTCGTCTGGACGAGCGCGTAAAGCGGGCCACGCCCGCGCCGGGAGCGGACATCCGCACGACCATCGTCCCCGGTGTCCAGAAGGCCGTGTGGGGCTTTCTCGCCGCCGCATGCGCGACGAACGGCGCGGAGTCCGCGTTTGCGCTCGTGATGAAGGTGCCGTCGGGTGAGATCGCGGCGATGGCGTCGTGGCCGTCGTTCGATCCGTCAATGCGCAGGGATCTCGACAAGTGGGATGCGTCAATGGCGGTAAACCGTCCAGCGCAAGCCGTGTTCGAGCCGGGCGGTCTTGTGAAACCTCTAACATACGCAATCGCGTTGAATTCGGGCGTGCTTGCAGAGGATGCGAAGATCGAGCAGGAGGACGGGGCTTGGCAATACAACGGGGAAACATTCAGAGACGAAACGACCAATTCCGTGACGATAGCCGAGGCCATCGAAAAACATCTCAACATCGCGGCTGGCAAGACGGCCTGTCTTGTCGGTCCGGGGAAGTTCTATTCCGCGCTCCTGCGGTTCGGATTTGGCTTGAAGACCGGCACGGCGGGAATCTCCGGCGAGGAGAACGGCATTCTGACTCCGAAGCCCGAATACTGGGATACAGACAAGACCACGGCCATGCGCGTCGGCATGGGCTACGGATTCGCCGCCACGGGGCTTCAGATTGCGCAGGCATACGCCACGCTCGCCAACCACGGAACGCTTGTGCGCCCCGTTCTCGTCAAGACTGCGGCGACAAACAGCGTTGTCCAGGTAGTCTCGCCTTCGTCCGCAGATGCCATCATGCGAATGCTCAAGTCCCCGATCCCCTCGACGGTCCAGATGTGCGAGCGCGACCGCAAAGCCGGGCAGACTGTCTATTCTCCCACAAACTACATTGCTTCGTGCGCAGGGTTTGTCCCGGTGGACAAGCCAGAATATGTGGTCGTAGTCTCGTTTTCAAAGCCGCGTCCCGCCCATGCTGGCGATGAGGTAGCGAAGCCTGTCTTTCAGTCGATAGCCGACTCTTTGTGACCTAGTGGCAATGGAGATAGAAGCGGGCTAGGCGGCATTATTCGCCGTCTCGCTTGCTTTATGTCTTGGCGATTCTGTAATTTTGTATCGCAAGTTCATAAAAATGAAATCAGAGTTCAGTTGCCATTGTGTTTTTCGCCAATAAATGATATAATACGCCCGTTTGTTCAAAGAAAAGGCTGTGTCCGACATGGCAATGTGCTACAAGAAACTCTGGAAGCTGCTGATAGACCGCGACATGACACGTGCGGATCTGCGCAAAAAGACAAGCATTTCCCCTGCGACAATCGCCAAGATGTCAAAGGGAGAGACCATAGGCGCAAACGTCTTGGAGCGCATCTGCGCGGCCATGCAGTGCGATGTCGGCGATGTGATGACTTACGTGCCGGATCCGGCCAATACGTCCAAAGGTAAGAAGGTGGTGTCACGATGAGCATGATTGCCCAATATGTACACAAAGCCATAGAAACGGCGACACCGTGGCTTGTCGGCACGGCTGTCGGATTCTTTCTCCTCTGGCTCGCCATGCTCATACAGGAGAAGAAGCCGTTTGCAAAGGAACTAAAGTGGTTTAGCGGACTTGCGCCGCTGCATAAGTTCATCGTCGTCTGTACCGTCTGTTTCTTCACCCTTTGGGGAGGCTCGAAGGAGCGCGGCATTCTGCCATCCGGCCTGATTGACGATATCTCGTCAACCGTATCGCGCGTTGTCGAGACAATCCAGTTGCGGACGCTGCCGGAGAATGTTGCATCTAATGCCTTTGCTGTTACGGATTTTGCCGTCGATTCGCAGGGGAAGGTGACCGCATTCGGGCTTGAGTGGGCAAGCAACCTGTTTGAAAACGTCGATTCTCGGAACATCGACCTTTTCATGTCCACGAATCTTGCTGTGAACGGCTGGTTCCCGCTTGGTCGCTATTTGATGCCGCAAGGTACCAATTCATATGCGTTCACGGTCTCTTCCAACGACGTTTCGCTCGCATACCGTCCGATATACGTCGATTCGTTCTGCCGCATGGCGTTCTTCCGTTTCGGCCTTGACTTCGATTCCGACGGGGATAGTCTTACGGATTCGTATGAGAGTTTCGTGTCTTTTACCGATCCGTCAAATCCAGACACGGACGGCGATGGGCTTTCTGATGCACAGGAGCTCGACGTCGGTACCGGCACCAACCCTCTTCTGTACGATACGGACGGAGACGGGGTTGGGGATGGCGACGAAATAGCCGCAGGTTCAAGTCCTCATTCTGCCGATACAGACGGGGACGGACTATTGGATGTTGCCGAACTTGGAACTATGACCCCTCTGACCGAAGATGACTTTATGTGGTTCGACATGTCCGGCGGCACGGATATGCTGACCCGATATTCAACATGGGATAGCGGTTCAGAGATTATTCCACTGACATCAGAAATAGTCATCAATAATGTTTGCTACACCAATGCTCGAATATGTGTAGATGGCACGGTATATCTGCTCTGCCCAACTAACTCAGGTAGCACAGACTACTGTAACTATTCCAGCAACTTGCGAAACACATGGTGGTCGAAAACCCATCTCACCATAGCCTTGTGTAGTTCCGATCTGTATGCCAGAACATCGGATTGGAGAAGTAAGATTCTTTACGGAAACGTTGAGTCTGAAGGGCGGACATTTGACGTTGTGGAATACCGCAACATTGGGCATTGGAATTATTATCAAACGAACG
>JAFPNP010000047.1 GCA_017411125.1 Kiritimatiellia bacterium | reverse complement strand
GAAGAGCGTTATCCCGGACTGAAAGACCGCGTGGCTTTTGCGGCGGCGCGCGACGTGCTGGCGACGCAGGGCGAAATATCGTGGCTGGAAGGCTGGGTGCCCGCGGATGCAGTTCCAAAGGTCCGCGCGAAGGCGGTGTCGAAGGGGTGGGGCATTCTGCTGCGCGACGCGCGGGCAGACGAGACGCCCCCTACTTTGATACGTCCGCCCAGGCTCTTCCGCCCCGTGACCGCGCTTTTCTCCGCGCTGGGCATCGCGCCCGCGTACAACGAGGCGGACGTTTCGGTGCCGTTCCTTTGCTACTTCGCGCTCTTCTTCGCGATGCTCGTTGGCGACGGCGGCTACGGAGCGATCATTCTCGCGCTGACGGCGTGGGGTTGGGTGAAGACGCGCCCCGGCCCGGACGCAAGGCACCGTCCGGCGCCCGTCAGAAGCTGGCTGACGCTGCTGACTGTTTTCTCGACCGCGACCATCGGATGGGGGCTTCTCTCGAACACGTGGTTCGGGGCGGGGCTGCCGTTCGCCCGCGACTGGCCGACCGTGGCGTGGCTTGCGGACGCCACGTACAACAACATGATGTTCCTCTGCTTCACCATCGGCGCGTCGCATCTGATTCTCGCGCGCGTGTGGAGCGGCGTTTCCATGATAAACGACCGCGTCTGCCTTAGCCAGTTCGGATGGGCGGGCGTGGTGTTCTTCATGTACTGGGTTACTTGCTCCATCGTGGGCATATTCCATTCGTTCCCGAAGTGGCTCTACTGGGAGTTCGCCGCGTCGCTCGTCCTGGTGTTCGGCTTCACCTTGAAGAAGAGCGAGCTGAAGAGCCGCGGCATAGAACTCGGAATGCTGCCGCTCAACATCATGAGCAGCCTTGGCGACATCATTTCATACGTGCGCCTTTTCGCCGTGGGGCTCGCTTCGGTGAAGGTCGCGCAGAACTTCAACGACATGGCAATCGGGCTGGACCTGCCCGTGTGCGTAAAATGGATTCCGCTCGTGTTCATCCTGCTTGTAGGCCACGGGCTGAACTTCGCGATGGCGGGGCTTTCCATCCTCGTCCACGCGGTGCGCCTGAACACTCTCGAGTTTTCCAACCACAAGGGCATATCCTGGGCGGGATATGCGTTCACCCCTTTCAAGAAACATTAAAAAGGAGAAGAAAATGGATCCGATGATAGTTGCGGGCGCGATCGCCTGCTTGGGTTTGAGCGCGGCCGGTTCCGCGTTCGGCACCGGTTTCGCGGCTTCGGCGGCCGTGGGCGCGTGGAAAAAGTGCTACGCCGCGAACAAGCCCGCGCCGTTCATCCTGCTCGGCCTCGTGGGAGCGCCGATCACGCAGACGCTCTACGGGATGATCCTGATGTTCATCATGCTCGGCAAGACGGGCGTCGCGAACGCTGGCCTCGCAAGCGTGCTGCTCGGCGTGTTCGCCGGTCTTGGCATCGGCCTCTCCGCGCTCTTCCAGGGCCGTGCCGCCGCCGCCGCGTGCGACGCTCAGGCCGAGACGGGGCAGGGCCTCACCAACTATTTCGGAGCGCTCGGCATCGTAGAGACCGTCGCCATCTTCACGATGGTGTTCACGATCATCGCCCTCGGCTCGATCAAATAAGACGCTGCATCGTCTCGCAGCATGGGATCGACATGACGGCAGTTGCAAACGGCGGCGCGGGAGCGTCGCGTACTTGGTATGTGCTTCACGTAAGACCGCGTTCCGAGAAGAAGGTAATGGAATACCTTTCGCTCGGTCGCGGCTTTCGTCACCTTCCGTTTTACACGAAAACGACCAAAACCAGAGGACGGAAAGTGAAACGCACGCTTCCGCTCTTCCCTGGATACGTATTTGCGCATCTTTCGTCCGAAGAACGCCTTTCGATATTGAAGACAAATCTCGTGGTTCGGACGATAAACGTGTTCGATCCGCGCACGATGATCCACCAGCTCCGGCAGGTGGCGCGCGTCGCCCGCCACGCAGACAATCTGCGCATCGTCAACATGTTCAAGGCGGGCGACTACGTTCGCGTCAAATACGGGCCGTTCAGCGGCACGGAGGGGTTCGTGAAGCGCAAGGGAGCGAACGCCACGCTCTGCCTGAACGTGGAGATACTGGGCACGGCCGTCGAGGTGTCGGTGCCGCCGGGCGACGTGGAAACCGCCAAGCCGCCGCAGCATTTACAGGGGTAGGGGAAATTGTGAACCCTAGAGGGGGGAATTATGAACCCTAGAGGGGGCGATTATGAACCCTAAGGGGGGCGATTATGAACCCTAAGGGACAGGATTATGAGCCTACATGGAGGTCTGCCGGCGACTTGAGCAATTTGTAAACCCTCCTGATGTTGCCGGAATCCGTCTCTGAGGGGATGTATTTGGTTTCGATAAATCCGTCCTTGCGCAGGACTTCGATTTTCCGTCTCAACGACGATCGGCTTACGGACAGCCTTTTCGACATGGCTTTTTGCTGCGGTTCGACAAGTCTGGTGGCGGCATCCATCCTGCTTTCAAGGTCGCGCATTATCTGTTCGGGAAGATCGGGAGGCAGTTTTACCGGCCTTCCGCGCGGACGTCCTGTTGCTTTGTGTTTCATGTCGGATATTGTATCATGTTCTCTTGTTTCGCACAAGCCGTCATGTGACTGGATTTTATTTTGGGCGTGTTGATGTAGCGCTACCCCCAATTGTGGGTAAATTTTAGAATTTTTATGGTTGATTAGAATTTTTATGGTTGATTTTCAAAAAGTTGTTTAGTAGAATAGCCATGACACGTCATAGGAGGTTTGTCATGCATATGAAAAACGTATCGGTTGCCTCAAGGTTTGCGGCGGTTCTCGCCGCGGCGCACCGCATTTCCGCGAGAACGGCGATGAAAAAGGATGCAATAGTGGCTGGCGCTGGCATGCTGCCGCGCAGGGATTTCCTGCGCAACGCGGCGATGCTGGCGGGAGCCGGCGTCACGGCGCCGCTGTGGGCGGCGATGAAGTACGACAGGGACGCCGTGCTGCGGTACTTCCGCGCGGGCGCGAAGGAGACGGACGCGCGCGTGAAGGCCGGCATCGAGGCGAACCGCAAGGGCGACGTTGCGCTCCTCTTCACGGACGCCAAGGGGCGCCCGTGTGAGAACGTCCACGTGAAGGTGCGCCAGACGCGCCACGATTTCAAGTACGGCGCGAACCTCTTCGGCCTCGCCGAGACGAAGGATGGCGCGGAGATGGCCGCAGCGTACCGCGGGCGTTTCGCGGCGGCGTTCAACCTGGCGACGCTGCCGTTCTACTGGAAGTCCGTCGAACCCGAACGCGGCAAGACGCGCTACGCGAAGGATTCTCCCTATATCTACCGCCGCCCGCCGGTCGACATGTGTTTGGAATGGTGCGAGGCGAACGGCATCGAACCCAAAGCCCACTGTCTGAACTACGCCGACTGGCAGCCGGCGTGGGCGAGAGGTTCGGTGGAGCGCGAGAAGGAGTTGCTTGAAAAGCGCTTCGCCGATCTCGCAGCCCGCTACGCGAAACGCATTCCGATGTGGGAGGTCACGAACGAGACGCTTTTCTGGGGACCGGCCCAGCATCGCAACAGCGTGTTCTTCGGCAAGCGGGACTTCGTGGAGTGGAGCTTCAAGACGGCCGCGAAGTATTTTCCTTCAAACAAGCTCGTGATAAACGAGGCTGCGCCCAACGTGATAGACTGCTACAGGGCCACGCGCAGCGCCTACTACATGCAGATAGAGAACGCGCTCATGAAGGGCTGCCGCATCGACGGAATCGGCATCCAGGCGCACGCAATTTGGGGCACGAACATGAAGTTCGTCGCGTCCCAGGCGCGCTTCGAGTACAACCCCGAGCACATGTTCCGCATCATGGACACGTACGCGCAGCTTGGAAAGCCGCTGCAGATCACCGAGCTCACCATCCCCGCATATTCGGACGACCCCGGCGACGAGGCCGTGCAGGCCGAGATCGTGCGCAATCTCTACCGCATCTGGTTTTCGCATCCTTCGATGGAGGCGATCATCTACTGGGATCTTTCGGACGCCTATTCGTGGACGGCCGAACACGTCGGCTCGCTCTGCCGCAAAGACATGAGTCCCAAGCCCGCCTACGACGTCGTGCGCGACCTTTTCGGGCGCGAGTGGCGCACGAACTTCGAGCGCGACGCGCCGGGCGGACGGCTTTCATTCCGCGGCTTCTGCGGCACATACGAGGTGGAGGCGACTTCGAATGGCCGCACCGTCAGGCGCGAATTCCACGTCGGGCGCGGGGACGGCGGCCCGGTAGCCGTGGCCGTTGCGTGAACGGCATTGCCGCGCCGCGCTCCTGAATGCGAT
>JAFPNP010000046.1 GCA_017411125.1 Kiritimatiellia bacterium | reverse complement strand
TGACCTCGATCATGCCCTGCACGGCGAAGAAGTACGAGATCAGCCGCGACGAGAACATGTCCGCCACCGGCCAGCAGGACACCGACGTGGTGCTGACCACGCGCGAGCTCGCCCGCATGATCAAGGCGGCCGGCATCGACTTCAACGACCTCCCCGAAGAGAAGGCCGACGACCTGCTCGGCGCCTACACCGGCGCGGGCACGATCTTCGGCGTCACGGGCGGCGTGATGGAAGCGGCCCTCCGCACGGCCTACTGCCTGATCACCGGCGAGGCGCAGCCTCCGAGCATCGACTTCAAGGAAGTGCGCGGAATGGATGGCGTGAAGACGGCCATGATCGACATCAAGGGCACGAAGGTGAACATCGCCGTCGCGCACCAGATGGGCAACGTGGAGAAGATCATCAACGAAATCCGCGAAGACCGCAAGAACGGCGTCAAGCCGCGCTACGACTTCATCGAGGTGATGGCGTGCCGCGGCGGCTGCATCGGCGGCGGCGGCCAGCCCTGCCTCGCGACGGACGAAGTCCGCGCGAAGCGCACCGCCGGCATCTACACGGACGATGAGAAGTCCACGCTCCGCATGAGCCACCTCAATCCGCAGGTCCAGGCCCTCTACAAGGACTACCTCGGCGGCAAGACCGGCGCGCAGGGCGGCGAGAAGGCGCACCACCTTCTCCACACGAAGTACCACAAGCGCGACGTCTACCATTTCGAGGGTTGACATAGCCGCACAACGTGGCGTTGCAAACGTCGGGGGCGCGTGGAAACACGCGCCCCCTGCGTCTTTCCGTTTGACGCGGCAACGCCGCATAAGGTATAATAACGGTCTTGCAAGGCAAAGGATTTCTGTTAACCCAAAAAAAGGAGACACAACAAGATGCAAGTGAATCGTCGTTCGTTCCTCGGGTCGATGTTCGCGGCTGGCGCCGCGGCGGCGACGCCGGGATTCGGAGCCTGCGGATGCGGCAGCGCGTGCAAGTGCGGAAGCGCCTGCGGGTGCGGCGCGCCCACGCGAGTGGCCGTGCAGCTCTATTCCATCCGCCAGTACATCCAGAAGGTCGGCCTCGCCAAGGCGCTCAAGGACGTGGCCAATATCGGCTACAAGGGCGTCGAGTTCGCCGGATACTACGGCAACGACGCCAAGACGCTCAAGGCGATGCTCGCCGACGCCGGACTCGAGGCGTGCGGTACGCATGTCGGGCGCGGCGAATTCTCGCCGGAGAAGATCAAGGCCACCTGCGAGTTCAACCTCGCCTACGGCAACAACCTCATCATCTGCCCCGGCGGCGGCAATTTCCCCGGCAGGGGCGAGAACCTCGACGACTTCATGAAGAAGCTCGTCGACTACTACAACAAGGCCGCCGAGACCGCCGCGACGTTCGGCTGCAAGGTCGGCCTCCACAACCACACCGGCGAGTTCACTCTCAAGCTCTCCAACGGCCAGACGTACTGGGACTATTTCTTCTCCAACACGTCCGACAACGTGTGCATGGAGCAGGACGTGGGCTGGACGACCGCCGCCGGACGCGATCCGTGCATCCAGTACGTCAAGTATCCGCACCGCTCGCCCACGCTCCACGCCAAGGAGAACGGCATGGGCGCGAAGAAGTTCGATTCTATTCTCGGCCAGCCCGGCGCTGGTTCGGTCGGTGTCGCTTGGGATTCGCTCTTCAAGGCAACCGACGCCGACGGCGTGAAGTGGTACGTGGTCGAGTGCGAGAGCCATGTCGGCACGCTCATGCCCATCACCGAGTCCTTCAAGTTCCTCCAGTCCAAAGGCCGCTGCTAAGGCCGCAAACATCAAAGGAAAGACGAAATGAACCTCAACAGAAGAAACTTCCTTTTCGGCAGCGCGGCTGCCGCCACGCTCGCCGGCAATGCCAAGGTCGATCTCGGCCTCCGCGAGCTCAAGCCCGGCGAAAAGCGCACGGTAGGCCTCATCGGGTGGGGCATCCAGATGCGCGGCGCGCTCTGCGGACAGTTCTTGGCGCATAAGGACAAAGTCCGGATCGTCGCCGTCTGCGACGTGAACAAGCTCCGCCGCGAGGACGGCGCAAAGAAGGTGAACGACGCCTACAAGAAAGCCGGCCTGCCTGAATGCTGCAAGGCCGTGGCAGACTTCCGCGACGTCGTGTACGATCCCAACATCGACATGGTCTGCATCGCGACGCCCGACCACTGGCATGCATACATCGCCGTCGAGGCGATGAAGCACGGCAAGGACGTCTACTGCGAAAAGCCCCTCACGTTCAACGTGGACGAGAGCCGCAAGGTGATCGCCGCGCAGGAGAAGTACGGCCGCGTGTTCCAGACCGGCTCCATGCAGCGCGCGTGGCCGGAGTTCCGCACCGCCGTGATGATCGTGCGCAACGGATTCATTGGCGAGGTGACGGACGTGGAGGCCAACTACGGCCGCGGCGGGCAGAAGCTCGGCGGTCCGTCCCATCCGATCCGCTTCTTCGACAATCCGCAGAACGCGGCGAAGGAGGGCGCGCCAGCCCCGCACATCGACTGGGACATGTGGCTTGGCCCCGCGAAGTGGCGTCCGTATTCAGACCAGCTCGCGCCGCGCGGCACGGGCGAGAGCTATCCGATGTTCTGGCGTTTCGACGACGACTTCGGCACGGGCTACAACGGCGACTGGGGCGCGCACCACCTCGACATCGCGCAGTGGGGCCTTGATATGGACAAGAGCGGTCCGTACAAGATCATCCGCTCCGACGAGCCGTACTCGACCGACCTGTTCCACGGCGGACGTCGCCAGTTCGGCATGAAGATGCTCTTCAAGAACAAACAGGGGCATGACGTCGAACTTTATCACGGGCCGTTCAGCACGTGGGGCACGGTGTTCTACGGCACCGAGGGCATCGTCGCGGTGAACCGCGGCAAGATCGCAGTGTGGAAGGGCAAGGGCGTGAAGCCTACGCCGGAGATCCGCAAGCAGATTGCCGACATGAAGTTCACCGGCATGACGCTTGTGGCTGCTTCTGTGGGCAAGGATTACGGAACCGACGCGATGTCCAAGCAGGACAACCGTCTCGATGCCGCAATCAAGGCTCTTGTCGCCAAATTCAAGCTCGACACCGCTCCCGTGCAGGTTTACAAGACCACGTCCCGCAGCCAGGTGGAGAACTTCCTCCAGCACATCGAGGACCGCAAGCCCACCGCTTCGCCCGCCGAGACCGGCGCCCGCAGCGCGATTCTCTGCCAGCTCTGCAACATGAGCTACGTGTACGACACCGGCTTCGACTGGAATCCCGTCACGAACGACTTCGCGAACGGCACCGGCAAGGGCATTCCGCTCAAGCGCGACTTCTGCCGCAACGGCTGGGAAGTCGTCGTCTGACGAATTGGTAGGGCGCGGCGTCCTCGACGCGCCGCCGTGCGGCTATCGGAGACGGAATGTTTGCCGTTCGCTCGTACATGCTGGACATCAGCCGCGACAAGGTGCCCACGATGGGCACCTTGAAGCAGCTGGTGGACATTCTGGAGAAGTTCAACTACAACCAGTTCCAGCTATACACCGAACACACGTTCGCCTACGCGAAACACAAGGCCGCATGGGGCGCCGCGTCGCCGATGACGGCGTCCGAAATCCGCGAGCTCGATCTCTACTGCGCAATGCACGGGATCGAGCTCGTGCCCAACCAGAACTCGTTCGGGCATCTGGAACGCTGGCTCGTCCACCCCGAATACAACCATCTCGCAGAACTGCCCGGAGGAGGCGCCCCGCTTCCGTGGGGCGGATTCAAGAAGGAGCCGACGACGCTGTGCCCAACCGATCCTGCGTCGCTCGATTTCCTCGCGGGCCTGTACGACGAGCTGCTGCCGAACTTCGAGTCGCGCCTGTTCAACGTGGGTTGCGACGAGACTTACGATCTTCTCGGCGATGGACGCAGCGCGGCGGAGGTGAAGGCGAAGGGCGAGGGGCGCGTCTACCTCGACTTTCTGGTCAAGGTGTTCGAGCTTGCGCGGGCAAGAGGGAAGCGTCCGATGTTCTGGGGCGACGTCATACTTCGCCACCCGGAGCTCGTGGCGGAGCTGCCGAAGGACGCAATCGCGCTGGACTGGGGCTACGAGGGCAACCATCCTTTCATGGACGAGGCGGCGAAGTTCTCCGCCGCCGGGCTTGAATTCTACGTCTGCCCCGGAACGAGCAGCTGGAACTCGCTCGCCGGTCGCGTCGAGAACATGCGAGAGAACATGATCGCAGCCGAGCGGGCCGGGCATCTGCACGGCGCAAAGGGCTTCATGGTTACGGACTGGGGCGATAACGGGCATTGGCAGCCGCTCGCCGCGTCGCTGCCCGGCTTGGTGTTCGGCGGCAGCCTTGCCTTCTCCGGCGCGTCCGCCGCGAAGATGGATCTGGAGGACGCGCTCGACGCCGTAATGGGCGTTCCGCTCGGCGGCACCTTGCTGCGTCTCGGTACGCTCTACCTGCGTGGCGGGGCGCTGCGCTCGAATGCGAGCGAACTTTTCCGCATTCTCGCGAACGACCGCAACTATTCGCGCCATCCCGGCATGACAGACCATGTGCTGACGGAGATCTCCGCCATCGCGGAGGGTTGCCGGCACGATGCGGCGCGTTTCGCCGGCGGCGCGTATCCTAACGCATGGGCGCAGGAGATCGTCTACATGGCGAACCTCGTCGATGCCGCCTGCCACAGGCGGGACGAGAAGCGCCTCCGCTTCCTGCGCGAGGAACACGGGCGCGTGTGGCGGCTGCGCAACCGCGAAGGCGGCCGCGAGGATTCGCTTGCGAAACTCCCGCGTTTCTAG
>JAFPNP010000045.1 GCA_017411125.1 Kiritimatiellia bacterium | reverse complement strand
GCCGCGAAGCTGGGTGTCGGCATCGACGGCGAGGGCGCGCTGGAAATTGCCGCGCGCGCGAGAGGCACTCCCCGCATAGCCAACAATCTCCTCCGGCGCGTGCGCGACTACGCGCAGGTGAAGGCGGGCAACATGATAACTCGCCCAGTTGCCGTGGAGTCTCTCGGCCTTCTCGAAATCGATCCGAACGGGCTGGACGAGATGGACATCAAAATCCTCGAGACCATCTGCGCCAAGTTTGGCGGCGGACCGGTCGGGTTGTCCACTATCGCCGTTTCCGTCGGAGAGGAGCCGGACACCATCGAGGAGGCATACGAGCCGTTCCTCATAATGGAGGGTTATCTGGACCGCACGCTTAAGGGGCGCGTCGCGACGCCGCTTGCATGGAAGCGTCTCGGTCTTTCTCCGTCAGGCGGCGGGCTCGCGCAGCCGTCGCTTTTTGCGGCGCGTTGAGGACGATGTGCCCTGCCATAGGATTGCAACTGGAACTAATCAACCCTGAAACTGAAAGGAAACAGACAAATGAAACTAAGTACATTGCTCGTCGCCGCCTCGTTTTCGATCGCGGGATTCGCGGCAGCACCTGTCGATTCCGGCACGCATTTCGCGGCCGATGCGCTCAAGCCGTTCGTGGAGAACGGGCAGCTTCCCGGCGCCGTGAGCGTGTTCTACCAGAACGGCAAGCAGGAGGTTGCGTGCGTCGGCTATGCGGATGTTGCCGCAAAGCGTCCTATCACCATTGACGATGTCTACATGCAGTGTTCGCAGACCAAGGGCTTCTGTGGCGTGACGGCGGCCATTCTCGTCGAAGAGGGCAAGCTCAATCTCGACGACCCGGTCTCCAAGTACCTGCCGGAGTTCAGGACGCTTTGGATTGAGAAGTCCAACAAGGACGGCGTGCGCACGCTCGTGAAGGCGAAGAACACGCTTACGGTGCGCATGGTGCTCAACCACACCGGCGGTTTTTCGTTCGAACTGCCCGACTTCCACGCCATGGGCGGCTGGTCGCGCCGCATGCCGCTCAGGTCCGTCGCGGTGATGGCCGCCGCGCTGCCCATCAGGTTCGAGCCTGGTACGAGGCAGTCTTATTCCAACGTCGGCATCGACATCGGCGCAGCCGTCGTGGAGAAAATCAGCGGCAAGCGTTGGGAGGCGTTCCTCAAGGAGCGCGTGCTGGATCCTCTCGGCATGAAAGATTCGACTTTCTGGCCTACCGAGGCGCAGCTTGCCAAGCAGGTGCAGATGTACACCTGCCACAAGGGCAGACCCGCCACGTGGACAAGCTGCGACGCATCCATGCAGCGCCCCTACTCCGACGATCGCGTGTTCTCCAGCGCCGGCGCCGGTCTCTGGACCACGGTGTGCGACCAGCTCAAGTTCTACAAGATGCTGATGAATCTCGGCGTGGGCGAGAACGGCGTCCGCATCCTCAAGGAAGAGACCGTGAAGAGCATTCTCGCCGTGTCGACGCGCCCGAAGGGCCTTGGCGGCTATTCGCTCGGCCTCAGCGCGCCCGAGAGCGACAACGAAAACGCCTGGTTCGGCCACGGCGGCGCGTGGGGCACGAACTGCATGGTCAACTGGCACAAGAAACAGCTCAAGCTCTGGGCCGTGCAGCTTCGCGGTGGGCCGCGTCCGTGGGACGGCGCCCGCGAGAAGGCCGCGAACGAGTTCTTCAAGACCACGCTCGACACTTCCGCCGAGAAGGCGTATACTGGAAGGATGAAATAAGATGAAGCGACTGGCTGCGGCTGCCGCGCTGGCGGTTCTCTCTCTTGCGGGGTATTCCGGCGGCCTGTTCGACGGGGCGCGGTGGATTGCCGCCCCTGCGGAACTGCAGGCGGCCGCGCCGCGTTTCACCACCACGTTCTCCGTAGACCGCGACGGCCCCGCGCCCATCGCGATCTGTGGACTTGGGCAATACGTCGCCACGCTGGACGGACGGCCGCTCGGACGCGGCGACGAGTTCAACCTGCCGGGATGGACGCGCACGTCGAAGACCTGCTTCTACAACGTGTTCCGTCCTGTGCTCAAGGCGGGCGCGAAACACACGCTCGCAATCACTCTGGGCGACGGGATGTACAACGTGCCGCCGCCCGGAAACGGGCTTTACACCAAGTTCACCGGCAGCGAAGGCTCGAAGAAACTGCTCGTCGGCGGCGCGGTGCAGTCCGCTCCAGGCGCCGCATGGACGGTTTCTCCTTGCGACATCGTGCGCACGCACGTGTACAGCGGCGACGACATAGACCGGACGGCGGATGTCGCCCGCTCTGTTCCCGCAATGGCGGCGGAGCCGCCGAAGGGCGTCCTGCGCGAAGCGCCGTTCGTTTGCCGCCTGCAGGAGACGCGCAAGCCCGTGCGCACCATGCGCGTGTCGGACGACGAGTTTACCGTCGACTTCGGCCAGAACGCCGCCTACGTTCCGACTGTCGTGGCGCGTGGCCCGCGAGGAAGCCGCGTCGAAATAGAATTCTCGGAAATTCCGCTCAAGGAAGGCGAGACGCGCATTACCAAGAGACCGGGCGGATACGGTCGCACCGTCGCGCGATGCAAGTTCACGCTCGCGGGAACCGGCGGCGCAGAGGAGTTCACGACGCCGTTTTTCTACTACGGTTTCCGCTACATGAAAGTGCGCCTTGTCCCGGCGGAGAAGGGCGGTGTTCTGCCGTCGCTTGAATCCGCGTCCGCGCGCGTCGTCATGGCGGACGCCCCTAGCGCAGGTTCCTTCAAGTGTTCCATCCCTCTGTTCAACCAGATACACGACATATGCTGGTGGGCGCAGCGTTCCAACATGCAGAGCGTGTTCACCGACTGCCCGCACCGCGAGAAGCTGGGCTGGCAGGAGCAGAACAATCTCCACTCCGAACAGATACGGTGGGGTTGGGATGCGAATGCGATGTATGCCAAGACCTGCATGGACATGGCCGACTCGCAGCTGCCCGACGGGATGGTGCCGGACATTGCGCCGGAGTACGTTGTATTCCGCGGCGGTTTCCGCCATTCGATCGAGTGGGGTTCTTCCATGATTCTCATCCCGTGGCAGCAATACGAGTGGACGGGCAACGCTTCGCTCATCCGCGAATACTGGCCGAACATGCTTGCATACCACAACTATATTCGTTTGCATTCCAAGAACGCGAAGCGTGGTCTCTTCATCACGGCGGGCGGTCTTGGCGACTGGTACCAGCAGACCGCCGGCGGCAACAGGCCCATCCGCAAGACGTCGATCGAACTCACGGCCACCGCGTTCTACTATTTGAACGCCACGACACTCGCAAAGTGTGCCGACCTGCTCGGCAAGAAGGACGAGGCGACGGCGTTCCGCGAGGAGGCGGCGAACATTAAAAAGGCGTTCAACGCCAAATGGTGGCGTCCCGACGTGCATGGTTACGAGAACAACTCCCAGACTGCGAACTCCATGGCGCTCCACCTTGGACTGTCGGATCCGGCGGAGACTTCCGCAATCGTCTCGAATATCGTCGAGGACGTTCGCGGGCGCGGCAATGCTGTCGGAACTGGCGAGATCGGATATCCGTTTCTTCTCAAGGTGCTGGCAGACCACGGCCACAGCGACGTGATTTTCGACATGACGGCGGACTGCTCCAAACCCGGATATGGCTATATGGTAGCCAAGGGCAACACGACCTGCCACGAGGCGTGGGACTGCCGCGAAGGTTCGTCTTTCAACCACTTCATGATGGCGGACATCGTGAGTTGGTTCTACACTTCGCTTGCCGGCATAAAACCCGTGGAGCCAGGGTTCAGGAAGTTCGAGATCGCGCCGGAGTTTCTGCCCGGTCTCGATTGGGTGAAAGCGCACCACTCCGTCTCCACTGGAGATATCCGCGTGGAATGGCGGCGCAAGTGCGATGAGGTGACGGTGACCGTAGACGTGCCGCCGCGCACGTGCGCGACAGTCCGCCTCGGATGGATGGCGCCGTTTGAGCAGCAGCCAGGCAGGCAGACCTACACTTGGTGCAGCCGGGTTAGCAACTGCTTCAGGCATTGAAGGACAATGCGCATGACGCAACAGCGCGTGGCGGAGCTTTCCGCTCGCGCCCGCACAGGCCGCGTGGTGGTGTTCGACACCGAAACCACCGGCCTTCGTTCATGGGACCAGATATGCCAGATCGCGGCGGTCGAATACGTGGCGGGAGAACGTGCGCGGTCGATTTGTCTTTATCTTTGCCCGACTTGCGAAATGAATCCTTTCGCCGAGGCGATCCACGGCATTTCGATGGACTTCCTTGCACTGCACGGCGACGACCCTTGCGCCGCCATGGCGCGTTTCTTCGACTTTCTCGGCGAGGACGCGCTTCTCGTTGCGCACAACAGCCGTTTCGACCTCCGCATGCTCGACCAGGAATGCCGGGAGTTCGGCATAGCGCGTCCGCCGGTGGTCATTGACGTCTGCGACACCGTGGCGCTTGCGCGTTTCATGCGGCCCGGCCTTTCCAGTTACAAACTTGAAAGGCTCATATCGGAGTTTGGCATTCCGGGACGGAACAGCCACGATGCGCTGGACGATACAATCGCCTGCGCCAATCTGTTCTTCCATCTGTTGAAGTGACCTGCCCGGTCACAGGTTGCCGCGTTCGGTACGGACGATCGCTTCGTATTCCCTAGACTGTTCTTCCATGGACTGCACCATCTTGAACTGCGTGCGCGCCCGCACGAGGTTGTGGTCTTCGCACGTGGTGTGGAAGTAGACGTCGCCGGCAAGGTAGTCGGTCAGGAAGCGGATGCCTATCGTAAGCGTTATCAGGCGTCCGGAGAAAGCGAGGTTGGCAAGTTCGGCCTCGTTCAGGAACTTCGCCTTGCCGAGGTAGCCGCGTACGAGTTGCTCGAAGTATTCTTTTCGGGAAAACACCTTCGAGAGGTCGCGCTCGTCTTCTGCCGCGTTCGCCGTCGCGGTGCGCACCATGTCGCCGAAGTCGTAGAGGGCGCATCCGGGCATGGTGGTGTCGAGGTCGATGACGCACGAGCCTTCGCCCGTCGCGTCGTCGAGCATGACGTTGTTGATCTTTGTGTCGTTGTGCGTGATGCGTTCCGGGATGTCGCCGCAGGCCATGAGGTCCACGACCGTGGCGGCTTCGGCGCGGCGGGCGTCGACGAAGTCGAGTTCGCGGGCGCACGACGCGGCGCGACCCTTGACGTCCGCCTTGCGCGCGGCGTCGAGCTGCGCGATGCGCGAGACGGTGTTGTGGAAGTTGGGGATGATGTCTATGAGGCGCGGTGCGGGAAGGTCGGCGAGCGCGTTCTGGAAGTCGGCGAAAGCGCTCGCGGCCTTGTAGGCCTGGCCGGCCTCGGTAATCACGTCGACGGTGTGCGCGCCGGCGATGAACGCGTACAGCCGCCACGGACGGGTGTAAGCCACGACCTCAAGGGTGCTGCCACCCTTGGCGCGGATGTGCCCCGTCACGCGGCGGATGTTGTCCATCACGGCGTCGGGATCGAAAATGTCCGTGTTGATGCGCTGCAGGATGTACGACGTGCCGGAGGCGCAGTCCACCTTGAACGTGTCGTTTATGTGCCCGCTGCCGTAGCGCGCCGCCGAGATGACGTTTTTGACGCCCATCCCGGCGAGCACGCCGCGCAGTTCGTCTGCGGAATATTCGCGGCTCGACATCTTCGATCCCTTTGTTTGTCCGTTTTTACTTGGCGACGATCTGTCCGGACTTGGCGAGCATCTTCGCCTCGACGGACTGGATTTCCGCAAAGCCCTGCGAGCTGTGTGGATTGAGGCCGTTGGAGGCCTCCATCGAGCTGTCGGCCTCGTTGTAGATCGTGGCCTTCAGACCCTTGAGGGACTCGAAGAAGATATTGCCTTTGTAGAGGCCGAGGGTGACGTCGGCGGTAGCCTTGTCCGCCCATATCTGTATCGCCGCGCGCGCGGCCTGCGTGGCGGGATCGTACCAGCGGCCGTCGTAGATCTGGTCCGCGACGAGCTTGGAGAGCTGCTGGAAGAGGAGCGTCGAACGGCGGTCCATCACGCCCTCGTAGATGTATTTCAGGCCCCAGCTCAGCACTTCCATGCCGGGGGCTTCGTACACGCCGCGGCTCTTCGTGCCGATGATGCGGTTCTCGAGGGCGTGCTTCATGCCGATTCCGTTGCGTCCGCCGACCTTGTTCATTTCGAGCATGACTTCGTAGGGTGTCATCTTTTTGCCGTTTACGGCCACGCAGCGTCCCTTGACGAAGGAGAGCGTCACCTTCTCGACTTTGTTCGGCGCCTTTTCGGGCCACACGCCCATAGTGGGCTTCACGATGCGCATGGAGGTCTCCATGCTCTCGAGATCCTCGGCTTCGTGTGAGAGGCCGGCGAGGTTGGCGTCGGTGGAGTACTTTTTCTTGGTGCCGACGAATGCGACGATTCCGCGCTTGGCGAGAAACTCGACCATCTGGGTGCGGCCGGGGAACTTCTTGAGAAGGTCGGCGTCGCGCCAGGGGGCGTACACGCCGAACTTCGGGTCGAGCACGTTCGTGTAGCGTTCGAAGCGCATCTGGTCGTTGCCGCGTCCCGTGGCGCCGTGCACGAGGGCGACGCAACCGGCTTTCTTCATGGCAGGGAGAAGGGCCTTGACCGTCACCGCGCGCGCTATTCCGGTAGAGTTCCAGTAACCGCCGTCGTACATGGCCTGGCACTTGACCGTCTCGAAGCAGATGTCCGCCATCTCCTTGGTGACATCGACGATGGTGGTGTCTACGCCGGTCGGAGCCATGCGCGTCTTGATGTCGTTGATGTCTTTCTCGTC
>JAFPNP010000004.1 GCA_017411125.1 Kiritimatiellia bacterium | reverse complement strand
TACGTCGCGTTTGCGTCCCGGCTGTAGCTTCCGAGGTAGTTCTGGTTTTTCGCAATGGCAAGGCTGAACGAGGGCGTCTTCGCGACGATGTCTGCAAGCGTCCATCCGGCAACGGTCTGCGTCCCGGACGCCTCGACCGCGCCCGTCGCGGCGTTGCGGCGCGACCATGCGACGACGGTATCGCTGCCGGACTTCCTGAACGTGAACGAGAAGTGGTACATCGTGCCGATGGCGGGCTGCAATATCTGCTGCGCCTCCAGCACGCGGCTGCTGGCCTTTCTCGCCACGAGCAGGTCGTTCGCGGTGTTCTGCTGGTTGAAGTAATACGTTATGGCGTCCGTCACCTGCGAACCGGTCTGGCCGTACGCATTGTTCGGATTGCCGTATTCGAACATGACGCCGGAATACCTGTTGACGTCATAGCTCGCCCAAAGCTCTATGGTCGCGTCGTCCTGGATGGCGAAACTGCCAAGGTCCATCGAGCCGCCGCCCCAGCCGTTGCTCACGAACTTCAGCTTGCCGGACTCGATTTCAAGCGGCCCGGTCTTGTTGCCGTCCACCGTGCCCCAGCGCGCCTGCGGCGCGACGCCGCCCACCGTGTCGCGGAAAGCGAGGTTGTGGTCTTTCGGAAAGTCGTCCGCGTTGAAACTCCAGCGGTGCGCGAGCGAGTCGGGGAGCATCTCGATCTTGTCCGGACCGTTCTTGGCGTTGAGCTTTAGCTGGTCGACGGAAAGAGCCTTGTTCCACACGCGCACTTCGTTGTAGGAGGCGCAGGCGTCAGGGATCGACGAATGCTTGTATACGCCGATGGCAAGATTCGCCGAGGCTGCGGTCAAGGCGGAGAGCGTCCAGCCGGAAGCCGTGCCGCTGCCGCTGCCCTCGAGAACGCCCGTGGCGGCATTGCGCTTCTGCCAGTACACCGAAGTCGAGCCGTCGCCGTTGTCGTGGAGGGTCATGGCGATGTGGTACTCCGTGCCCAGCGTATAGGGAGCCGCCTGACTGCTGTTTACGAACTTGTCGCTGGAGTTCTTGAGCCACACGGTGTCCGTATTGATGTCCGTCCCCGCAGTCCACTGCATGCAGGCTTCATACGACGGCCAACTGCCGTAACCGCCGTTCGAATAAGTGAATATGATCGACTTGTTGCGCACCGCATCCTGCGTCGCCCATATTTCCACCGTCGCGTCGCCGGACCCGAGCAGACCGGTGCCGAGGTTCAAGGAGCCGCCGCCCCAGCTGTTGCCGAGAAAATGCACCTTGCCGCCCGAAATAGACCTGCTGCCGAACCTGCTTGCAGGATCCGCGCCGGTGATTTCGTCCTTGTCGTCCGTGTTGAACGACCATCTGTGCGTCAGCGAACTTGGCAGGGCGAACGCCTGCATCGCCGCAAACGACAGCACGACCGCAGCCGTGCATGCTGACACTAGACTTTTACTGTTCATTTGCCATGCTCCTTTTATTGTTGATGCAAAATGCAACAGGCCGCCGCGTTGCCATCAACGCGCCGCCATTCTTTGCAGGGCGCGTTGCAATCAACGCGCCGCAATGCCATGCAAGCTCCCCTAGACTTTGAGAGGGGGGGGGGGGTATTGGTGTCAAAAGTACGCGCCATACGGCCTCCAGACACATCTAGAAGCGATATCAGCAGCGTAAAGATAGTATTCACCCATTTCATTGCTGCAAGTATACCACATGCTAGCACTCCATTGCAACCACAAATTTCGGAAAAAGAAAAAAGAAGAGGGGCGCACCGCAATGCGTCCCTCCCCTTTCCCGTGCATGCGCTGCGCCATCACCGCAGGATCACCGCCATGCCGCTCTTGCCGATGCGGGCCTTGGTGCCCGACACCATGACCTGCCAGCCCGTCGGCAGACAGCCTTCCACGACGACGGGCTTGCCCACGATGCTGCCGCCGTCGCACGTGATAAACGTGAAGCCGCTCGTGCCCGCGAGATTCTCGGGATCGACGAGGTTGATCGTCGCGCCGGAGAGATCGATCTTGCCGCCCGAACCCACGACCATGCTGTCGCCGACGTGCAGGTTTATCGTGCCGCTTACATTGAGCGTGCCGCCGACGAGCGTGCCGCCGTTGCCGGTTATGGAAGGCCACGTGACCGTGTTGCCGCCCAGATCGAGCGTGCCGCCCGCCGCGAGCACGATCTCGCCGAATGACACGTCCGGTCCGAGCGCCGCGCTGCGCAGCGCACCCGCCTCGGACATCGCACCGTTCCACACGCGCACTTCGTCGTAGTCCGCCTGCGCCGCGCCGTCGTTCCAGAAGGAGTAGCCGAGCCGGAAGTAGGTCTGCGTGATCTTCTCCGTGAGCTTCCAGCCGGAGAGCGTCTGGTCGATCGTGCCAACGAGTTCGCCGGTGGAGGTGTTCACGCAGTACGCCTTCAACGAGGTGCTGCCGTCCGGGTTCGCCTGGAAGGTGAACGCGAAATAGTACGGAACATCCTTCGTGAGCGTGCCCGTGCCGGTAAACGTGCCGCCGTTGGGGCCTACGTCAATGCCGGAGGGGCCGTCAACGCGGTCGCGGTGGAACGTAAAGCCGATGACGCTGTCGGTGCCGGAACCGAGGCAGAACATCTTGGGCCACGTGACGTCCGCCCGGATGGTCGTCCAGAACTCCATGGTCACGCTGTCGGAGGGAAGCTTGTCCGAGCCAAGCTCGATGTAGCTGCTCTCCTTGTTGGCCGCAGTGCTGCCGGGTATCCGCGCCATGCCGTCTTCCGTGAAGGTGATCGTGGAAGTCGGCTCGGCGGTGACTCCGGTGACGGAATCCTTGTAATCGCCGTTGAAACTCCAGCGGTGGGCGAGGGAGAGCGGCCTCTCGAACGTGCTGCCGGAAGTGAGCGCGAGCGTGCCGGCGGCGACCTTCACCGTGCCGACCGGCGGAAGCGTGTCCACCGTGAACGTGCCGGAACCGGTCTTGACGAGCGTCGCGGGACCCATCGCGCCCGTCACCGTGCTGTTCGCCATCGAGACGTTGTTGCCGTTCGAGTCGAGCGTGAACTCGCCGCCGTTGAACTGGACATCGGCAACGCCGTCGATGATCGCGCCGGCTGCG
>JAFPNP010000044.1 GCA_017411125.1 Kiritimatiellia bacterium | reverse complement strand
TGTCCACGGAAAAACAAGGAATACAGCAAATGACTGCAAACATGACAAAACGCGATTTCATAAAACTCGGCGGAGCGGCCGCGTTCGCGGCAGGCGCGTCTTTCCCGGCGCTTGCGGCCAAGCCCGCGCCGTACAACGGGCCCAAAGTGCGCATCGCCGCCATCGGCACCGGCGGAATGGCCCGCGGCGACCTCTTGAACTTCCTCGGTTCCGGCAAAGCGGAGGTCGTATGCGCCGCCGACGTGTACGCCCCGGCGATGGACTGGCTCAAGAAACGGCAGCCGAAGGCGAGGTTCTACGCCGACTACCGCAAAATGCTCGCCGAATGCGCCGGAACGTTCGACGCGGTGACGATAACCGTGCCCGACCACCACCACTGCGTCGCGTTCCTCGAAGCGCTCAAGTACAAGGTGCCCGTGTTCTGCCAGAAGCCGCTCGGCCACACGTTCGCCGAGACGCTCGCCATGATGCGCAAGGCGAAAGAGGCCGGCATAATCACGCACGTCGGAATGCAGGGCAACTCGTCCCCGCAGACGCCCCTTCTCCGCGAATGGTACGAAAGCGGCGAGCTCGGCCAGCCGGAAGAGGCGCATCTCTACTGCAACAGCGTCGCCTACTTCTACCGCGATCCGCCGGAGTTCATCAACACCGTCCAGCCTGTCCCGAACGGACTTGACTGGGAGCTGTGGCAAGGCCCGGTGCGCGAGCGCAGGGCGTTCTTCAAGGGCGCCGGACCTGGCGGGCATTGGCGCAACTGGTTCCCATACGGCGAAGGCTGCCTCACCGACTGGGTGTGCCACATCCTCGGTCCCCTCGTGACGGCGCTAGACCTCGACATGCCGACAGCAGTCACGGTGGACGAACCGGGATTCGACCCCGTCAAGACGCCGCATTCCTTCCCGTTCGGTCCGCACTACAAGTTCGAATTCCCCGCAAAAGGCGGAAGAAAGGCGTTCACGGTGAACTGGTACGACGTGAACCGCACGGCGCCGCGCCCGACCGCTCTGGAAGCCGCGAAGGAGTTCGACCCGCGCAAGCACGGACACTCCGGCGCATGGGTCAAGTTCGAGAAAGAAACCATCATGTACGGTTCGCACGGCGCCGGCGGCCTGTGCATCGTCCCGCAGGAAAGGATGCGCGCGTTCAAGCGTCCTCCGCAGAAGTATCGCCGCATCCGCGGCGGGCACCATGCCGAATTCCTCAACGCAATCCTCGAGAACCGCCCCACCAACACGCCCTTCGAACTGGGCGGCAAGATATCGCTCATGGGTCTCATGGGCACAATCGCGACGCGCTTCCCGGGGCAGCGTCTCGCGTTCGATTCCAAGTCGATGCGTTTCACGAACTGCGACGCGGCAAACAAGCTGCTCATGCCAGACTGGTCTGCCGAAGCCTTTGCCACATACGGCGACGCGCTATGAAAAAGGTTTTCATCGACGGCTCCGCCGGCACCACGGGCCTGCGGATCAGAGAACGCCTTGCGGCACGCAAGGACGTGGAATTGATTTCGCTCGCAGAAGAAGTGCGCAAGGACGTCGCGGCCAGGCGCGACGCGCTCAACGCGGCGGACGTGGCGTTCCTGTGCCTGCCAGATGCCGCCGCCATCGAGGCCGTCGGCCTCGTGGAAAACCCCAATGTCGTCGTCATCGACACGTCCACCGCGCACCGCACGGCGGACGGATGGGAGTACGGCTTCCCCGAACTCGCAGGCCGCCGTGCGCGCATCGCCGCGTCCAAGCGCATAGCGAATCCGGGCTGCCACGCCAGCGGATTCATCGCGCTCGTCGAGCCGCTCGTGCGCGCGGGGCTTCTCCTCCCTGACGTCGCGCTTGCCGCCACCTCGCTCACCGGATACTCCGGCGGCGGCAAGAAGATGATTGCCGACTACGAGACAGCCGCCACGCCCCTCCACAAGGGCGGACGGCTGTACGCGCTCGGCCAGACGCACAAGCACCTGCCGGAAATGCTGAAGATCTGCGGGCTTTCCACCGCTCCGGCTTTCCTGCCGATCGTCGTGCCGCACCACTCCGGCATGGAGGTGTCGATCCCCGTGTTCGCCCGCGACCTGAAAGGCTCGCCGGACGACGTTCGCGCAGTCTACCGCGCCGCATATGCGGACGGGCTGGTCCGCTACGCCGAAGGTTCGGACGAAGGCGGATTCCTCTCCTCCGCCAAGTTCGCCGGAAGCGACGCGATGGAAATAAGCGTATACGGCAATGCGGAGCGCGTGCTTCTCGTCTCGCGCTTCGACAACCTCGGCAAGGGCGCGTCCGGCGCGGCCATCCAGAACATGAACATCGCGCTTGGCGTCCCCGAGACGACCGGCCTCGTCGCGGGCGTCTGATTGCAATGGAAGACTTCGGACTTTACCTTGTCATAACCAATCCCGCCGTCGGATACGCGAAATGCGCCGAGGCGGCAGTCCGCGCCGGAGTGAAGATCGTGCAGCTGCGCATGAAGCACGCATCGCGCGAAGACATCCTGCGCGAAGCGCGCGAAATGCGCCGAGTGACGCGGAGCACCGGAACGCTGTTCATCGTGAACGACGATCCTTCCATCGCCGCCGAGTCGGAAGCGGACGGCGTACACGTAGGCCAAGGCGACATGCCGCCTTCCGAGGTGCGGACCAAGTTCCCGCAGCTGCGCGTCGTCGGACTTTCCACGCACAACCTCGACCAGGTGCGCGCGTCGCTCGGCCAGCCAATCGACTACATCGGCGTCGGACCCGTCTACGCGACGCCGACAAAAGAGATTCCAGATCCCACCCTCGGACCGGAACTTGCCGG
The DNA here is from genome assembly GCA_017411125.1 of Kiritimatiellia bacterium. Classification (GTDB taxonomy): domain Bacteria; phylum Verrucomicrobiota; class Kiritimatiellia; order RFP12; family UBA1067; genus RUG572. The sequence continues at coordinate 2,282 of JAFPNP010000044.1, read as the reverse complement.
ACGCATGATAGCCGCTTCGCGCGTACCGGCCGTGGCGATCGGCGGCATAGACGCCGAAACCCTCCCCGCCGTGCTTGCTGCAGGCGCGCGCAACTTCGCCGTCGTGCGGGCGGTGTGCCGGTCGCAGGATCCATATTCCGCTATCCAAAAACTGATGGAAACGCATGCTTGACTTCCGCGACATATCCGTACACTACGGCCTGCAGGACGTTCTCACGGACGTCAGCTTCCGCGTGAACAAGGGCGAGCGCGTGGGCGTGGTCGGGCCTAACGGATCGGGGAAGTCCACCCTGTTCAAGATAATCCTCGGCGAGCTTTCCACCGACCACGGCGAGCTTGTAATAGAGGAAAAGCCCACGATAGGATCCACGCGGCAGCATCCCGAACCGGACACGCCGGAAGAGACGCTGCTCGAATACGCTATCCGGGGCGTGCCCGGCTTCTGCGAGTTGGAGGCGAAGATGAAGACGCTCGAAGCGCGTCTCGACGCCGGCGAGACGGCCGTGCTGAAAGAGTACGGCGAAGTGCAGACGGAGTTCGAGCATCTGGGCGGCTACGACCTCGAGACGCGCGTCAAGGTGGCGTTGGGCGGGCTTGGGTTCTCCGTCGAGGAATTCGCAAAGCCGTTCGCCTCGTTCTCCGGCGGATGGCGGATGCGCGCCGAACTTTCCCGCGTGCTGGCAAGCGAACCCGACCTTCTGCTGCTGGACGAACCGTCCAACTACCTCGACCTTCCGGCGGTCGAATGGCTGCAGCGCTACCTCAAGCTATACCGCGGCACGCTGATGCTCATTTCGCACGACCGCTATCTGCTGAAGTCGCTCACGGACATAATAGTCGAAGTGGACGCGGGCACCTGCACGCGCTACGAGGGCGATCTCGACTGGTACATGCGCGAACGCGAGGTGCGATACCAGCACCTTCTCGCCGCAAAGGAAAACCAAGACCGCCACCGCGAACAGCTCCAGCGCTTCGTGGACCGCTTCCGCGCACAGGCCACCAAGGCCGCGCAGGCGCAAAGCCGCCAGAAGCTGATAGACAAGATCGACGAGCAGAAGATCGTGCTGCCCAAGCGCTACACGCGCAGCGGACGCCTCCGCTTGGCAGAACCGCCGCCATCCGGCGTGGAGATGTTCCGCTGCGAAAACCTGTGCTTCTCATACGACGGCACGAGGAACGTCCTGCACGACGTGACGTTCAACATATCGCGGGGCGACAAAGTCGCCCTCATCGGCTACAACGGCCTCGGCAAGACGACCCTCATGCGCATCATCGCGGGCGCGCGCCAGCCAACCTCCGGCAAGGCCGTGCTTGGGCACAACGTGGTATGCGGCTATCTCAGCCAGGAGTTCGCCGAGACGATTCCGCCCGACCTCTCCGTCTACCGCAACGCGAAAAACGCCATTCCGCCAGGAATGAACGAGAAGAACTTCCGCAACCAGCTTGGCGCGTTCGGATTCGACGAGAACGACGTGGAAAAGCCCGCCGGCGTGCTTTCCGGCGGCGAAAAGATCCGCCTCGCATTCCTGCGGCTTTTCCTGCAATGTCCGAACTTCCTGCTGCTAGACGAGCCCACGACGCACCTCGACCTCGACGGACGGCGCCTGCTGCAGGACGCGCTGCAGAAATACAAAGGAACGGTTCTGCTCGTCTCGCACGACATCGAATTCGTCCGCGCCGTGGCGACGTCCATCATCGAAATCACGCGCGAGGGCGTCCGCTCGTTCCCCGGCGACTACGACTATTATTGCGAGAAGACCGCGCAACAAGAACGTCCGGCAGCGGTTTCCGCGCCAGCGCAGTCCGTCGCAGCGTCGGCGAAACCCACGTCTAAGGAACTGCGCCAGCAGCGGGCGGCCGAACGGGCGAAAATTGCGCCCCGCGTCAAGGAGCTGAAAAAGCGCGTCGAAACCGCCGAACGGAAGCTCGAAGAGCTTCAAGCCGCGCTGGACAAAGCTTCCGAGGAGCTTTTCAATCCAAAGCCAACGACGGACTTCGCGGAAGCCAACAGGCAGGTGCGCACGATACAGTTCGAGATCGACCGCTACACGGCAGACTGGGAAGAGGCGGCCACGGAACTCGAAACGCTGACAGCCGCCAAGGAGTGACGGCTTGGATCTGCGAATGCGCCTTTTTATGATTTTCTCTTACAAGGGGCTTTACTGGATGAAGAAGTTATGATACAATACTCGGCGTTTTGCGGACTGTAGCGCAGCCTGGTAGCGCGTTTGCTTGGGGTGCAAAAGGTCTCGGGTTCAAATCCCGACAGTCCGACCATTGAT
>JAFPNP010000384.1 GCA_017411125.1 Kiritimatiellia bacterium | reverse complement strand
AACCACGCCGCTGCGCACGCGGCGAACCAGGCAAGCATGGACTTGCGCCGCATGCCTGCCGCCTTTGCGCTTTTGGCGGTTCCTTTTATGGCGCAAGCCAATTGATGCATTTTCTCGGTCATTGTCTTCTCCTTGTCTTGTCGTGTTTTGCAGCCACTTCGCCGCACGGTCTCCGGCGTCAGAAGCGGACGTGGCTCAAACGTTCGCCGTCGAAGTAGCCGAACGACCGCTCGGAGCCTCCCTTCGGCAGCGACACGGATCCGGGATTGAATATCGTCAGGCCGCATTCGAGGTGCTTCAATTCAGGAATGTGCGTGTGGCCGTGCGCGAGAACCGTGCCCATGCCGAGCGGCGGCAGGCGGTTTTCGTTCCACAGATGCCCGTGCGTCAGGAAGAACGTCTCCTTTCCGGCGTCGAGGACGGCATAGTCGCCCATCATGGGGAATTCGAACATGAGCTGATCGACCTCCGCGTCGCAGTTGCCGCGCACGGCGACGATCTTGGCCTTCAGCTTGTTCAACGTGTCCGCGACCTCTTCCGGACAGTAGAGGCTTGGTACTCCATTGCGCGGTCCATGATACAGAAGATCGCCAAGCAGCACAAGCCTGTCGTAGCCAAGCGAATCCGCCGCCGAAAGCGCTGACTTGAGCGTCGACGGCACTCCGTGTATGTCGCTCATGAACGCTATTTTCACAGTTCCACCTCTCCATTAGACATAAGGACGGCGGGTGCAATGTCTGACATGTAGTCCATCATTGGTTTGGTTTTCTCCTTGGCGCACATTATACCATAATGCAATGCGCGTGGCGGATGGACATGGAAACCGCGACATCCGGGAATTTTGGTATAATGAAAGAGATGAAAGCACATTCCAGTTTCCAAATGCGCCCGCTTGCGCACAAGCCGGTTTCCCTTGCCGTCATAGGCGGCGGGGCGGCGGGGCTGTTTGCCGCCGCCGCCGCCGCCAGGCGGTCGCTGGGATGCCTCGTGCTGGAGCGCAAGGCACGGCCCGGCGCAAAAATGCTCATGACGGCAAACGGACGCTGCAACTTCACGAAGGACGTATCCGCCGAAAGGATGCTTGCGGACATAGGCGAGCCCGTCGCCTCGTTCGTCCGCCCCGCCCTCACGGCCTTTCCCCCGTCCCGAATCGCCGCCGCATTCCGCTTGTGCGGCGTGAAGACGAGGCGGATGCCGGACGGACGCCTCTTCCCTGCCTCGGGTCAGGCCGCCACTGTCGTACACGCGCTTGGCGACCTCCTCCGCGACGAAGGCGTCCCGATCGCCGTCAACTGCCCCGTCGTCGGCGTGCAGCCGGTGAAGCGCGGCTTCATAGTCGCCACGCGCCATTTCACGATATGGGCAGAAAACGTGCTTGTGGCAACCGGCGGCGTGTCGTTCCCGAAGACAGGCAGCGTGGGCGACGGACAGGAGTTCGCCCGCGCGCTCGGGCACCGCATCGTCCCGTACCGCGCCGGCCTCACCGGTTTCGAGACGAACGATCCGCGAGTGCGTTCGCGCTCCGGCCTGCGCTTCGAGGACGGTTCCGCCAAAATTCTTGACGGCGCCGGGCGCGTTTTGCATTCCTGCCGCGGCGAGGTGGATTGCGAGCCGTGGGGCGTCGGCGGCGCGGCGGTGTACAACTGCCAGCGCCTGACGGCCCGCCATTCCGGCCCGTTCTCCGTCGTCGTGGAATTCGACGGGCAAAGACTCACGCTGGCGAACCCCGCGCCGCGCCCTGTCAAGGAGTCAATCGTGACGATCGGCGGCGTGTCCACCGACGACGTAGACCCGGACACCATGGAATCCCGCAAAGTACCAGGCCTGTTTTTCGCGGGCGAGGTGCTGGACATCGACGGCCCCACCGGTGGATACAATCTCTCGCTCGCCTTCGCCACGGCGCATCTCGCCGTGCGTACTTGCTTCGCAAGGACGAAGTCCGGCGCGTCTGTTGTGCGGCAACTCCGCCATATGGTATAATATTGCGCCATGGAAACACTAGAAGAGCAGATCGCGGCATTGAAGAAAGACCGCCGCGCAGTGATACTCGCGCACAACTACGAGCGCGCCGAGGTGCAGGACGTGGCGGACTTCACCGGCGACTCGCTCGAACTGGCCCGCAAGGCCGCAACAGCCGACGCCGACGTGATAGTGTTCTGCGGCGTCTACTTCATGGCCGAGACCGCGGCCATATTGAATCCCGGCAGGACGGTGCTCATCCCCGATCCGACGGCGGGCTGCCCGATGGCGGACATGATAACCGGCGAGCAGCTCCGCGAACTGAAGACGCGGCACCCCGGCGCGGCAGCCGTCTGCTACGTGAACTCCACTGCGGAGGTAAAGGCGGAGTGCGACATCTGCGTCACGTCAGGAAACGCGGAGAGAGTCATGGCGCGTTTCCCGAAAGACAGGGAAATCATCTTCGTTCCGGACAGGCATCTTGGCTCGCACGTCGCCGCGAAACTCGGAACGCAATACATCCTCTGGCCAGGCTACTGCCCGACGCACGCGCGGCTCACCGCGAAGCAGATCGCGGATGCCCGCGCCGCACACCCCGGAGCGACCGTTATGGTACACCCCGAATGCCCGCAGGAAGTTCGTGACGCGGCGGACAAATGCCTTTCTACCGGCGGAATGTGCGCGTACGCCCGCGAGTCTCCGGATACGGAGTTCATCGTCGGCACGGAACTTGGAATCCTCCACAGGCTGCGCAACGAGAATCCGGGCAAGACGTTCCACCCCGCCGCGCAGCTCGTGTGCCCCAACATGAAGAAGACGACGCTCGAAAAGGTGCGCGACGCACTGCTGAACATGGAAACGCGCGTCGCCGTGCCGGAAGACGTGGCGATGCGCGCGAAACGCGCCATAGACGCTATGCTTGCCGCCGGATGACGGCATTCATCCTCGCCAGTCGGCGGGGAGTGCGGCGAGGACGGCCTCCACTACCTGATCGAGGGTGAGTTCGGTCGAATCGATTTCCAATGCGCCGTCGGCCTTGCGCAGCGGCGCGTGCTTGCGCGTGGAGTCGATCTTGTCGCGCGCGAGCAAGGAAGCTTTCACCGCCTCCGCGCTCTGGTTCGCGATTCCCTTTTCGACCTCCTCCTTCTGCCTGCGGCTGGCGCGCGCTTCGGCGGACGCCGTCAGATAGAAACGGGCCGGCGAATCGGGAAACACCGCCGTCGTTATGTCTCGCCCTTCCACCACGAGATCGCCGTACCGCGTCATGCCGCGCAGAATCGCGGTGACGCGGTCGCGCACCTCCTTGACCGTGGCGACTGGCGAGGCGTGCGCGTTGATCTGCGGCGTGCGTATGCGGTCGCCGGGCGGCTCGCCGTTCACATAATAGGCTATCGCGCCGTCCTCCGGACGGCACTCTACTTCCACCATCTTGGCGAAAGCGGCGACTGCCGCAGAGTCGGACGTGTCCACGCCGTTTTCAAGGCATTGCCACGTCATGATGCGGTACAGCGCCCCGGAGTCCACGTGCAAGAAGCCCAGCTGCTTCCCGACGCGCCTTGAAACGGAACTCTTTCCGGCCCCGCTCGGGCCGTCGATCGCGATTACGCGGTTTGCCATTGCAATATCCTATTGTACCGCAGGAACGACGACAGTCTGAGGCGCAACCACGGTTTGCGGCGCGACGACGGGCTGAGGCGCGGCAACGGACTGCACGGCCGGAAAGATTGCAGCGGGCTGTACAGGCGGAGGCACCGGCATTGCCGGGGGCGGTTGGTCGTGGCCTCTTTGCAGAAACCGGGCCGCCTCGGCGATCTCGCGCAATCTTCGATGCGGCTTCATGTCCTCCAGGGCGGAAGTCCATGCGGTGAACGCCGCATCCGCCACTTCCTCGCTTGGGTCGGAAAGGAAATACGCAAGGTCGGATGGAGAACGTCCGTCAGCGTCGGCGAGCGCTTCGACCATCGCCATGCGCACCGCTTTTTCGCGGGATGCGGCTGCCTCCTGCATGTAGCGGCGCAGTTCGCGCGGCGAATTGGCCTCTTCGATGCGCTCGATCAGCCTCCGGTCGCGCTTGTCCATTCTGTCACGCCCGTCGTCGCGGCGGATGATATGGCGCGTTGTCCTAGACGTGCCGCCGCGGGACGGCTTCTGCGCGGTTTTGGGAGCTTTCTGCCCTTGCTGCTGTACGTGCCGGGCGTTGCCTGCGGGACGCGCCGGAGGGCGTCCATCCCGTTGCGGCGCGGCTTGGATTGTGACTGCGGCGATTCCCGCCGCGATGGCCATTGCGAGTTTCCTCATCTTTTCGTCCCTTTCCTTTT
>JAFPNP010000383.1 GCA_017411125.1 Kiritimatiellia bacterium | reverse complement strand
GATGGCCCAGTCTGTGCCGGAGAAATTGTCCGGGATGCGGTTGAGTTTCGCGGTCAGAGTGGCGCAAGTGCAGTGAATCCCGTCGGGTTCCAGTATCTGGATGACACTGACCTTTGGCGATTCGTTGTTGTTGATCTTTTCCTTGCCGCAGGAGAAGGCAAGCAGCAGGACGGCTGCCATCGCTATGGATTTGAGAAGCTGCCTCATCTCAGAAAAGACTAGAACGGAAGATCATCGCTGCCTTCTTCCTGCGCAGGGCCTGCGGGGGCTGCGGGCTGGAATGCAGGCTGGGCTGGCTGCTGGAAAGCGGGCTGTTCGGAGCGGGGCTGGAAGCCTGCCGGGGCTGCAGCCTGGTAAGCGGCTTGGACTGGTCTTCATTGGTGAATAGGCCGATCGAGATTCCGGCGACGGTACGCTTGAGCGGCACGCCGGCGTCCATTAGCGCGAGGCAACCGTTGCAGATGGACGCCATCGATGAGGAGCCGTTGGAGCCCATGATTTCGCTGACCACGCGGATGGAGTACGGGAAGTCGTCCGGAAGCACCTCCGCGATGGAACGCTCGGCGAGCGCGCCGTGGCCGATTTCGCGGCGGCCCGTGGAACCGAGGCGGCCCACTTCGCCCGTGCAGTACGGCGGGAAGTTGTAGTGGAGGAGGAAACGCTGGCTCGTGGGGCCACCCGTCACGGAGTCGAGTTCCTGCGCGTCCTTCTTCGTGCCGAGCGTGACCGTCGCGAACGACTGCGTCTCGCCGCGCGAGAACACCGCCGAACCGTGGAGACGCGGCAGAACGCCGACCTGCGCGGAGAGCGGACGTATCTCGTGCTGGCCGCGCCCGTCGATGCGGAGGCCCTTTTCGAGCACGTTCTTGCGCACGGTCTCGATCTCGAGGGCGTCGAACAGGTGCACGAAACCGACCGAGTCGATTTCCGGCCACTTCTCGCTAACCTTCTTGAGAAGGTCTTCCTTGATGGCGCTTACCTTGCCCTGGCGTTCGAGCTTGCCCTTGATGAGCAGCGCGGCGGCGAGCGCTTCGCCGCCCTCCTTGCGGATGAAGTCCATCTTGTCGGCGGGCTGCGGCACGTCGTGGATGTCCTTGTCCGGCTTGCCGAGGGCGCGGCGCATCTCGATCTGGAGGTCGATGATCTTCTCCACCTCTTCGTGCGCGCGCTTGAGCGCGGCGAGGAAGTCCTCGTCGCTGACTTCGGACGCGGAGCCTTCCATCATGAGGAACTTGCCGCGGATGCCCGCGTAGAGGAGGTCGATGTCGCTCTTGGCCTTCTGCTCGTGCGTGGGGTTGATCACCCATTCGCCGTTGACGCGGCCGATGCGGACGCATCCGATCGGGCCCATGAACGGGATTTCGCTGATGTGCAGCGCGGCCGAGGAGGCGTTGACGGCGAGGAAGTCGCCCTCGCGCGTGCCGTCGGACTGGATGAGCGTGGAGTTGACCTGCACGTCGTTGTAGTACCCGTCGGGGAACAGCGGACGTATCGGACGGTCGCACATGCGCGCCGTCAGGATTTCCTTGCTGGTCGGGCGCGCCTCGCGCTTGAAGAATCCGCCCGGGAACTTGCCGGCGGCGTAGAACTTCTCGCGGTATTCGCACTGGAGCGGGAAGAAATCGATTCCCTCGCGCGGCGTGTCGGTGTTGGTCACGGCCGTGAAAACGGTCGTTTCCCCGTAAGACACGGTGACGGCCCCGGCTGCCTGCTGCGCCAAAAGGCCGGTCTCGAACACGAGGTCTTTGCCTCCGATCGAGACCTTGAACTGCTTTGTGTTCTGCATTTCGGTCGTGTCCTTTAGCGGCGAAGGCCGAGCTTCGCGATGAGGTCTTTGTACTTCGCCTCGTCCTCGCGCTTGAGGTAGTCGAGCAGCTTGCGGCGGTTGTTCACCTTGCGGAGAAGCCCGTAGCGGGACGAGTGGTCTTTCTTGTTGGCCTTGAGGTGCTGCGTGAGCGCCTGGATCTCCTTCGTGAGGAGGGCTATCTGCACTTCGGACGAGCCAGTGTCGCGGTCGTGGCGCTGAAACTCGGAACGGATGGCGGATTTGTCGATCTGCATTGTCTTTTCTTTCTTGTTGTGTTTGACTGCGTTCCAACGCCGCCGACCCCTACCCGCAGCGGGCATGCGCAAATCCGAACATCCGCAGAGACTGGCGGACGCCCGCAACGGGGAGAAATCTCCTTAGACGGTCGCAGGAACGCCGCATAGTATATCAAAACGCACCCGTGTTCCGCAAGCACGAATTTTCACCGCGCTCCCAACGGGGCGCACTCTTCCCTGCAAATCCAGCACCAACTGTTGAACGTGCAAGAAAAGTGCGGCTATGCTATGAAATGCGGAACACAATAAGATGCCGCCCTATTTGACGGGCTGGGGCTGAATCGCAACGCGGAAGCCAAACCGGCCGGGACTCGGTTTTAAATGACCGGGTATTGGTTCCCCGTCCCACCGAGACCACGATGCAGTTTCTGCAAAGGAACTGTAATAAGAACCTCCGCGGCACACATGTTTCGAACCTGACTTCGCAGATACACCTTTCGGATTCGTTCCGTATGGTAGCGGCCCCATCCAATCCAGGCACCATTCACACACATTGCCGTGCATATCATATAGCCCCCATTTGTTCGGCGCATATGATCCGACGGCCACATATTTTACCCTCCATCGCTGCGCGGCAATGCTCGCACTGGCAGATTTATCGGTGCAATTGCCAAATCTGCTCGTCGTACCGGCACGGCATGCGTATTCCCATTGCGCCTCGGTTGGAAGGTCGAACGTTTCGATTCCTGTTTTCGCCCGAAGACGGCCAAAGAAACTGTCCTTGTCTACAGCGGCAGATTCCGGCCACTGCGAACCTGCCGAAGCACCGCGGACCATGTCGTACTTAATGGCTGACACGGGGGAAGTCGGGCCTTTGTTAAATGCCGACGGATTTTCTCCTGTCACTAGTTTGTACTGATGCGCCGTCACTTCGAACACGCCTATGTAAAACGGTTGTGTGAGCGTGACGCGGTGCGATTCGATATTTTGGTTCTCCCCCATGATAAACGTTCCAGGCTCTATGCGGCGCAAGACGAGCTTGCTCGTCTTGTATTCGTTCGTCCACCCGCCCTTGGGTTCGGCGGCAAGATACGATACGGGATACTTTTGGGCGTTCGGCCCGGCGGAAAGGTCGATTACGCAATACAGCCGGGTTGCGTCATATTTTGCGGCGAACGTTGCGGCTGACGGGGCGAGCGCCTCTGCCTCCGCAAGGCGCTTCTTGACAAGCACTTCCTTCAAGCCTTCGGCAAGGCCTTTCTTTATGGCCTTGCGGTAGAGATCCGCCGCATGGGCCTTGTACGGCGCAGGGTCTTTCGCCTTGAAGTCCCACCAATAATCCGCCGCCTTCAGCTCGTCGAAGCCCTTTGCGTCTTCCGGGTCGCGTTCGTATATCGCCGCCTTCACTCCGAGCACGGCGAACACTTTGAGCGCCCTCGGCCAGTTGCCGTAGCGCACGTATGCGGCGGCCAGTTCGCGCAGGACGGCGTCGTCCCTGCCGTTTTTCTTGAGTTTCGCCTTGCAGTCGGCTATGTCCTTCGCGGCGGCGACCTGTTCCGACGCGACGCGCTGAATGTCCCTCAGACGCTGCGCACCGCCCCTGCCGGCATTGGCAAGAGCCATAGACGCGAGGTCGTTCACGTCGGACGGCGGGATATCGCTTATGTGCGTGCGGATCGTCTCCAGCACGTCGGCGGCCTTGTCGAACTCCTTGGCAACCGAATAATAGTATACCGCTCCCCTTATGAGCACGAATTTCGCCGCCTCTCCTTCCGCCTTGTCCACCAAGCCCGCCGCCGCGTCGCCCACTTCCTTGGCGGACTTTCTGCCCGATCTGTAGTCTTTCACGTGTTCGGCCATCAATTCGTTCACAAGCGGCTGCACGCGCTTGATTTCCTGTTTCGTCGGCATGGCCCATGCCAGCGAGGCCGCGATGGCGGCAAGGGCGCATACGTACGTTCGCATGTGTTTGACGTTCATGTTTCCAGATGTGTGCATTTCCGTGCGTTCCTTTATCCCTTTTCGTGGATTTGCCTGCACGGACACCGCTAAAGGGCAAAAAAGCGACGTCCGTGCGCGTTCTGTCGAGGCGACTGGCATGCCCAAGGGAATCGCGCACGGAACGTCGTAAAATGCGCCGTTCCGCGCCGTGCCTTCCCTTATCGAACGAATGCCAGTCCTTTCGACAGAAAGCAGTGGAATTGTACCACATTCCCTTGGGATGCGCAAGCCGCCATACAAGAATACGCATGAAAGAGGTTGAGTGTGACAGTAAAAAGGTACGCTGATGGTAGCGCCTGCCTATAGGCTGATAATTCTCCGCCTTAGGGTTCATAATTCCCCCCTCTAGGGTTCATAATCGCCCCCCTAGGGTTTTCGCCGCCGCCCCTCAGAATCTAGCGACGTAGGGAGGGGGAAAAAATTATGAACCCTAAGGGAATTGTGGGGGGCAAAACGCCTCTAAACACCAAGCGGCTGCAAAGCGACGGCGAGGCGAGACGATGCGCAGTCCTTTCAGAGGAAGAATGCGAAATCAGTCCACCATTTTTTGACATGCGGAGAACAGTTTGGTACAATACACGCCGTCTATGACAATATTGCCAGCAATCGACTTGAAAGGCGGCGTGTGCGTGCGTCTCCGCCAGGGACGCGCCGACGACGCGACCGAATACAACAACGACCCCGCCGCCCAGGCTCGCGCATGGCGCGACCAGGGCGGACGCGAACTGCACGTCGTCGATCTGGACGGTGCGTTCGCAGGCACTCCGCGCCATGCGGAGGTGATTCGCGGCATAATAGCCGCCTTTGGACGCCCCGTAGAGGTAGGCGGCGGGCTGCGCACTCCGGAGGCCATCGCCTCCGTGCTGGAAGCCGGCGCCGCGCGCGCCATAATCGGCTCCGCCGCGCTTGAAGACCCGGAGCTGCTTTCCCGCGCCGCGGAACAGTACGGCGAGCGGATCGCCGTCGGCATCGACGCGCGCGACGGCTTCGTGCAGACGCGCGGGTGGGTGACGACCACGCATGTGAAGGCGGTCGATTTCGCCAAAGCCGTCGCCGCCGCAGGCGTGAGAACCATCATCTACACGGACACCGCCACCGACGGAATGCTGGGCGGACCGAACCTAGTCCAGATGGCCGCTATATGCGACGCGACGCCTTCCTGCCAAATCACCGCGTCCGGCGGCGTGTCGTCCCCCCGCGACGTGGCGAACCTCATCGCGCTGGCGCGCCCGAACCTCCGCGCCGCGATCGTGGGCAAGGCTCTCTACGACGGACGCACCACCCTTAAGGAGATGAACGATGCTGCCGACCGCGACGCTTCAAACGCTTGACAACGGCCTCAAGCTCGTGCTGGTCCCGGACGACCACGTGGAAAGCGTCTGCTTCGGCCTGTTCGTCGCAAGCGGAAGCCGGCACGAGTCCGCCGGCGACGCCGGCATCTCGCACTTCATCGAACACATGCTTTTCAAGGGCACGGCAACGCGCACCGCCCTTGAAATAAGCCAGGCCATAGAAGGTCGCGGCGGCAACTTCAACGCATGGACGAGCGAAGAGGGCACGAGTTTCTTCGCCCGGCTCCCCGGCGACTTCCTCGCTGCCGGCGTGGACATCATCGCGGACATGTTCTCCAACGCCGCCATCCCGGACGCGGAGTTCGCCCGCGAACGGATGGTGATACTCGAAGAGATGAAAATGTACGACGACGAGCCGGATTCCGTCGCGTCCGAAAACCTCTCCCGATCCCTTTTCCCCGGAAATCCCGTCGGGCTTCCGATCGTCGGCACGGAAAAGACGCTGATGGCTATGACGCCCGCGCGCCTCCGCGACTATATGCGCAAAGCCTACGTGCCTTCGGCCACAACGGCCGTCGTCGCGGGACGCTTCGACGCGAAAGAGGCCGTCCGCCTCGTCGAACGCGCCCTCGGCGAACTAGGCGGCGGTCCGCCGCCCTCTTTCGAGCGTATGAATGCGCGGACGCGCCCCGTCCGCGAAGTACGCGCCCAGCGCGACATCCAGCAAACGCAGCTCGCGCTCGGATACAGGACGTTCGGCGTGCGCGCGCCCGTGCGGAAACGCAGCGCGGCCTCGGTGTTCGACGGATTGATGGGGCGCTCCATGAGTTCGCGCCTCTTCCAAAGCGTGCGCGAAAAGCGCGGCCTGAGCTACGACATCCGTTCGCAGCTCCAGCTCTTCGACGAGACTGGCGGCTGGGCCGTCACCGCCGGAGTGGACTCCGCCCGCGCCGGCAAGGCCCTGGAGGCCATCGACCGCGAACTTGCGCGCATCCGCGCGAAGCGCCCTTCCGCTCCGGAGCTGCGACGCACGAAGGAATACCTGACAGGCAACTTCCGCCTCGGCCTCGAACAGGTGATGTCGAGGATGTTCTACTTCGGATCGTGCGTGCAGACGTTCGGGCGCGTCATACAGCCGGATCAGGTCGTAGCGGACATCGCAGCCGTAACTGCGGACGACGTGCTGTCCGTCGCGAACGAAATCCTCGACGAGAAGAACAGAGCCGTCTCGTGGGTGACGCCGAAATCGGCGAAACGGCAAGCATAGAAGGAAACCACGCAATGGAACTTTCAAGACGCGGATTCATCACGGGCGCAACGGCCGCCGGATTCATGTCCGCCATCGGCAAGACGGCTACGGCCCCCGCGCACGAAGGCGTGCGGCTGCGCTTTCTCGGCACGGGCGCTGCGGGCGGCCCGCGCCGTTCCAGCGTGCTGCTGGAAGGAAAAACCCTCATCGACTTCACCGCCAGCGCGCGCGACATGCTGCCGCCCGGCGCCGCGCCGGACACGATCTTCTACACGCATTCGCACGGCGACCACTACAATCCCGTAGACGCGCTCAGAATCGGCTCGATCCGCCACGTGTTCACGCAGGAGACGTGGGCGGACGGCGCGCGCGCCGAATTCGCCGCTGCTGCGGCCCGGCTCGGCGTCAAGACTCCGGAAGTGACGCCGCTGCCGTTCGGGAAGCCCGTGAGCGTTAACGGCCTCGCGATAACCGGAATGCCCGCAAACCACTGCACCGAGCGCGTCACGGCGGGGACGATGGAGCGCACCTCCATATACCTTGTTGAAAAAGGACCGGCAAGGCTCGTGTATGCGACGGACACCGGCGGCATTCCCGGCGCGGCCGCCCGCATCGCCGGCATCGACGCCCACATCCGCAACGGCAGGCCGATCACCGCGCTTGTCATGGAGGCCACCACTGGCTTCGGGTGCGAGGACGACTTCCGCCTCTTCGTGCACTCGACCGTCGATACCGTCGCGCG
>JAFPNP010000382.1 GCA_017411125.1 Kiritimatiellia bacterium | reverse complement strand
GTCGCCGTAATAGAAGAGCGACTTGTCCGCGACGTGCGCGAGCGCATCCTGCTCACGCACGGACACACGCCTGGTTCAGTAACCTACCATCTGCCGTCCGAGAACTGCGCCTTCGTGGGTGACTCAATCATCGACGGGAACGTCGGACTTACGAAATTCCCAGGCGGCGACCAGCCGACGCTCATTCGATCCCTTGAAACGCGCATCCTCACGCTTCCAGCGGATACAACGCTTCTTTCCGGTCACTCAGCTCCATTGACCCTCAGAGAATTTCTGACGTGATCCTAATCCAAAATCGTAGGTGAGCAACGAACTTCTTGTTTCTGTTAGTCTCAAAGAACCCCCAAAGTCACAAAGAAGCGGCGAACTTGTAGCCCAGCGAGCGGACGGACACGAGGCGATGGCCTTCAGGCCCCAGCTTCTTGCGCAATACGAGGATGTGCTGGTCGAGTGTCCGGGTCGTCCCATAGTAGGTGAGTCCCCAGCAGGAGTTGAGAAGTTCGTCTCTTGAAATCACTTCGTCGGGACGCGCCGCGAAAAGGAGCAGCAGACGCAGTTCACGGGCCGTCAGCGCGACGGATTTTCCGTCCGGGCGGACAAGCGACGCCTTGCGCGGGTCTATATGCACAGTTCCAAGCGGAATTGTCTCGGGAGTGCGCGAATCCGCCCTGCGCAAAACTGCGGCAACGCGGGCGAGAAGCTCGCGGACGCCGAACGGCTTGACGATGTAGTCGTCGGCGCCGAGTCCGAGTCCCTTGACCTTGTCATCCTCGCTCGACCGCGCCGTGAGGAAGATAATCGGCACCCTCGCGTCGACGGCCCTGATTCGCGCACAGACCTCAAAGCCGTCCGTCGCGGGCATCATCACGTCGAGGAGCATCAGGTCGGGCCGCTTCTCGCCGAACGCGCGGAGCGCCGACGCTCCATCAGGCGTCTCGTGCACGGAGTAACCCTCGCTCGCGAGCGCCGCCTTCACGGCACGGCGTATTACGGGGTCATCTTCGGCGACAAGGACTTCAAGACCGCGCGACATGATCAAGAAGCTTCTCCACGAGGTCCGTCAACTGGGTGGCATTCTCCGCGATAGACGCAATGGCGTCGCGTCTATCGGACTCCTCCGGCAGTCTGTGCTCTTTCAGAAGGTCGGCATTCAGGCAGAGTCCCGTGAGCGGCGTGCGCAGCTTGTGCGAAATGTCCGCCACAAACGCACGGTGCGCCGCCGACTGCCGCCGCGTGCGGCAGGCATCGACGGCGAAGAGCCCCGCCATTCCGCCCAGAATGATGATGAGCAGCAACAGAATCGCCGCCCCCGCCTCGGTCGCCATGCGCTCGGCGCGCGCGGAGACCTCCGCATTCGCGCGTCCGTGCTTCTCCCGGCACCCACATGTGCACTCTGGCTGGTTGGCGACCGCCGAACAGATGCCGGAGCGATCATGCATGACGAGGCGAACGCCTGCCAGCGCGATGAGAAGCGCTGGCAGGCCAATCAGCGTGATGATCGCAATGGTTCGCTTCATTGGGCGATTTTATTTCTTGCAGTTGCAGCCGGTCTTGCCGCAGGCACACTTCGCGTGGTCCGTGCAGCAGGTGCAGGGCTTGCCCTTGTCGCACGCGCAGGCCTTCTCCTTCGCGCAGTTGCAGGCATTGCCACAGACGCACGGCTTGCCGTCCGTGCAGGCGCACGCGCTCTTTCCATTGCACGTGCAGCATCCCGTGAAGGCCATCGCCACCAACGCCACGACGCCCGCCATTGTCATCAATTTGCTTTTCATCTATTAGTTCCTTTCGCATTCTTGCGCTTCAAGGCACCATGCCTCAAAGCGGCGTAGAGTGTAACATTTTTCTGAAGCGGAAATGTCATACGAATGTCAAACTTCCGGAGAAATCTCCAGCGCTTTCAATTACCATTCAAAAGGTTCGTAGTCGCTCAATCCTCAACGCGCCTACCACTTGACCGGCTCGGCGAGGATGGTGCCGTCGGCTGGGGTAACACTGCCCGGCGCGGCGGACTTGTACTGGACGCAGAGCATTGTGAGCGGCGTCGAACCCGTGTTGCGGACGGCACGCTTGCCAGCGGGAGCGACACGCACGACCGAGCCCTCTTTCACGGGAATGTTCGTACCGTCGACCTGGTACTCGCCCTCTCCCGAAAGGAAGAAATACAGTTCCTCATGTTCATTGTGCGTGTGGTAGAATCCACCCTCCGTTCCGGGAGCGAACACCTGCAGCGAGAAATCTGCGCCGCCGGCCTTGACCGCCGCCCCGCCGAACACCTTGCCGGGAATCTTCACATCCGGGCCGAGCTCAAGCACATAGTCCTTGATCTCCGCAAGCGGGCCAAGGTCGATGGCCGTCGCGTTGGCGATATCCGCCGTTACCTTTATTTCTTTCATTGCTTTCTTCCTTTCTTGTTTTGTTTTCGCCGCAATGTACGCAAAGATCGCAAAGAGTCAATCCGATTTTGCGCTCTCTGCGTTCTTTGCGGCTTCTAAATTGGACAGGCTGTCAGCCCGTCGATGCCGTGTTCGGCGGCAAGCTCCTTGTCGAGCGTCTTCTTGAGAATCGTTATTTTTACCTTCTTCACTTCTCCAGCCTCCATACGAAGTCGTTGTGGTAGATCATGTGATGCCCTGCGCCCCGCCAGTGACGACGACAACCTTGTCTTTGAACGTCATTTCGCATCCTCCACGAGTTCAAATCGCTTCATTG
>JAFPNP010000381.1 GCA_017411125.1 Kiritimatiellia bacterium | reverse complement strand
GTACGGGCGCAATTCGCGCGGCAGCATGATCCACACCTGTTACACCGGCCCGGCCGGCGCGCTCTTCCGCGGCTTCGCCGGATTCAAGGTGAACGGGAACGAGATCACCGTGGCGCCGTTCCTTTCCGACGCGCTGCCCAACTTTTCCGCGCACGTGGAGACGCTGTACGGAACGCTCGCGCTCAAAATCGAGACTCGCGGCGGCAGGCGCGTGGCATGGGTGGATTTTCCCGAAGGATGCAAGGGGCGTTTCGTCGCGGACGGCGAACGCGAACTGCGCCCCGGCCGCAACCGCTTTGAAATTCCGCCTCGGTCTCGGTAGCGCTATCTTGCAAGCTTCACGTTGCGGGTATAGCGCATGAGCCGCGCATCGCCGCTTTCCGACGCCTCTTTCGACCCGAAGGTCTCCACCGCGAGTCTGCATTCCGAGGGGGCGTTTTTCGCTTCCAGATGGAGTTTGAGGCGCAGCACGGCCTCGCTCGCCTGCAGCACGTCGAATCTGCCGACGCATTTCCCGTCCAGAGTCTCAAGCCATGCGCGTCCGGATGCGCCGTCGCCGTCGTAGCGCTGCTCCGGCACGTATATCGGCGTGTCGTGCCGCGCTTTGACGATGGTTTCGTGGATTTCGTTCACTACGCCGCTTTCCCGACCGTCCTTGCCGACGACCTCCAGAGTGTCCGTCGGCGTATGGCATCCTGCATTGACCAGTTTGGCGCGTGAAAGCGAGTAGCGGAGCGAGGGGACTTCGGTTGCCCGCAGTTCGACGTGGTTTTTATTTGGGTCGGCCTCGTCGTTGGCGTGTCGTATCGTCCCGGTGATGCACGATTTCAGGGTGACAAGCCTTCCGATCCTAACTGCTTTTCCGGTGCGCGCAATATAATCCGGCAGCATGTCGCAGAGCGCGTTTATGATGCTTTCCACCATGCCGATGCGCACGTTTGGCATATGGGCGTTCACTTCGTCCGCCAGATCAACGAGATCGACGATATTGTCTTTTCCGCCTTCCAGCTGCAGTTTGTAATCGTTTTTGCCGCATTTGACCGGATAAAAAGGAAGGGGATTCCCGTTGTTTATTTCGGATGGATCCAACTGGCAATCGTTTCTGGACATTGCCGGGCGTGTGCTTTTGCGCTTGGGCGCGTTTAAGGATTTTTTTCTCATGGCGGAAGGTATTCTACCACACCATAAGGGGCAGTGTCAAATCCCTTAGGGCCGATTTGCACAAAGTGGGGTATTTGTGTACACAAACACCCCACTTTATGTACACAAATACCCCACTTTGTGCAAATCGACCCTATGGGGTAGCGCGGCAGACCCAAGAGCGGCAGTTTGCCGGCGGAATGGCGCTACTCCAATGGCACGAGGCCTGCGTAGTTGAGCGCGGCGGCATTCGGGCCGCAGATATCGGCGGCGAGGCGGTTGAGCGCAAGGCATTGGGAACGAGTGATGCGGGCCATGTATGATCCGCCACCAGACCTGGCGGCGCATCTGACCGGCCCGTTGCCAGACTGGCCGTCGCGTTGAATCGGCGCCAAGAGCAGCAGTTTGCCGGCGGCGCAGGCATCGAAATAGCGGCCGGGCGGCTTGTATCTTGGCGCGAAGCCGTCGGCCATGAGCGCGATGAGCGGCAGCCCATTTTCCATCGCGGCGCGGGCGATTTGCTTTTCGCCGGGGCTGATGCAGGGCGATACGAGCACGGCTCCCCGCTCGGCGGCATCTAGGAGGCGGGCCTGCTCTGCGGCAAGCGCCTCGGATGTGATGCTTCGCGAGCATTGGATCTGCAGGCGGTCGGGTCTGTTGAGCAGAAAGGGATTGCCGTAGGCGGCGCAGGCTATGCCGGCGAGCGGCAGGGCGTTGATGCGGGTGAAGTAATCGGGGTGCGCGAGGCGCACGGCCAGCCGGCGCGGATTGTCGCGAATATAGCGGAAGAGAGTCGCAAGCTGGCCTTTGTGGGTCAGGATGCGGTCGTGGTAGCCGGGGGCGAAAAGGGAATCGCAAGCCATATATGGCTTGCATTCGGCGGCATGTATGCCGCCGCACCCAACTAGCCGGTTTGGTGGAGCGCCAGTCTGTAGCGCAAGCCGGTTTGGTGGAGCGCCATATATGGCGCGATACGCTTTGGTGCATCCAATTTTGACCCCGCGCACCACTTCGCCCAGATGACGGGCCATGCGGCGGCGCACGAAGAGAAGCCCGTGAAAATGATCGGGCATCACGGCGTGTTCGAGCAGCTGGATATCCGGGTGGAAACGGGGAATCTGCCGCCAGCAATCGGCGACGGCTTTGCCGAGAGCCGTTGGTGCAATCTGTTCGCCGGCGAGACTGCCAAGCAGCGGTCGGCGGCCTTCCACTTCGAGGGTGATCATGTAGATGCCGCGGTCGAAGTAATCGTGGCAGAAGCATCGGCGCTTCATGGAATGGATCGGTTGGTTTTCAGAAAGCGGCATGTGGCGAACAGTATAGAAAATAATCGCGGCAGTATCAAGCATGCGGCGGAATTTCCCGTGTTGTGCGCCGCGCCGCCGTTTTGGTATAATGTGCGGTACGCGAAGGCAAGTGAAAGGAAGGCAAAGCATGATGATGAACAGAATGTTCGCGGCTGTCGTGTTCGCGGCCATCGAGGCGGCGGGCTACGCCCCAGCGCCTATAACGTTCGACTCTCCGGCGGAGAACGACCGCGGGTCCATGATTCTCGGCAACGGGGAACTGGGCGCAAATGTCTGGATTTCCGCCGACGGCACGCTGCATACCGTGCTTCAGCGTTCCGACACATGGAACGAGGGCGCAAGGCATGTCAAGGCCGGCGCCATCGACTATGCGACGGGAAAGCCTGTGGACAAGGGTTCGTTCCGCCAGGAACTGTCGCTTGCGACTGGCTCTTTCAACGCTTCGTGGCGGAGCGGCGGAATGCCGGTTTCGATTCACTACCGCATCCAGCACGGCGCTCTTCCGTTCGCCGTGTGCGACGTGGAGGGCGCTCCTGCGGCGGAGGCGAAGGTTGTGAACTGGCGTCTTTATCCGGGCGGGTCAAAGATCATGGGATGCGAATGGCCAGAGCTGGGCAACCAGTTCAGCCGCGTCAACGGGCCGGACGGCAAGCCGCTCAAGTTCACGATAAGCGCGGACGTGCTCGTTCCGGGCGGCTGGTGCCACGTGAACCGCAACGAGACGGTTTCGGAGATGATGGCGTACTACGAGCGCTGGCAGGCGACGGACGGCCTTGGCAAGCCGGACATGCTTTCCAACGTCGCGTTCGGCGGCCTCACGCGCAAGGCGTCCGCCGGAACGCGCACGCTCTTCATTTCCGCCGTCACCCGTTTCCAGCCCTGCGCGTCGGCGGCCGATTGGCGCAGCCGCACGGCGGCGCTGCTTGACGGCGAAGGCTGGACGGCGGACGGCGAGGCGGCGAAACGCGCCGCGCACGACGCCGCATGGTCGGAGTTCTGGAACCGCAGCGGAATAACCGTCGTCCCCAACGCGCGGCGACGCAAGGATACGCCGCCCTACCGGTTTCCGTACAATGAAAAACTGCCCGTCTCGTTCGGCAAGGACAGCGCGGGCGGCACGCTGTTCGCCGGACGGCTGGTCGTCGCGCCCGGGGCGCGCATTGGCGTGGATGGAATGCATTTCGCCGCCGTGTTCAACACGAGCGACGTCAAGACCAACCAGCGGCTGATCGACAACATAACGCCCGGAAAGGCGGACGGCTCGCTCGTGGATATTCTCGACGGAAAGCTGCGGCTTCTTGTCGGCGGCAAGTGGATATTCCATCCCGCCAACGTCCCTGCGGGAAGGGACGTCGAGGTGAAGGTCGATGTTTCGCGCGAAGGCAAAGTGAAGATGGTCCTCGACGGCAAGACGCACGAGGCGTCGCTCGCGGCGCCGTCGCTGGCGTCCGACGAGACTTGCTTCGCCGTGACGCGCGCTTGGGCGGCGCAGCGCTACGTCACGGCGTGTGCCGGAACTGGCGCGTTGCCGATCAGGTTCAACGGCTCGATCTTCACCACGTCCGAGAACGGCGATCCCGACTACCGCCGCTGGGGGCACGGCTACTGGTGGCAGAACACCCGCCTGCCGTACTATCCCGTCCTCGCCGCAGGCGACTTCGAGGTGATGCGTCCGCTGTTCCGCATGTACGCCGGACTGACGGATTTCCACGTGCGGCGGGTGCGGAAGTACCTTGGTTGCGGAGGCGCGTACTTTCCCGAATGCATGATGCCGTGGGGCGACCATTTCCCGTTCGTCTACGGGACGAAATACGACTGGAAGGATCGTCCCGACAAACTTCAGGACGGCGGCTGGCACAAGTATGAATGGGTCGGACAGCTGGAGCTTTCGCTCATGATGCTCGATTACTGCGCATATACCGGCGACACTGCCTGGTTCAAGTCGAAGGCTTTGCCCGCGATCCGCGAATACCTGCGCTTCTTCGACGGTTTCTACAAGACTGGCGCGGACGGGCGCTACCACATGTATCCTGCGCAGGCTGTCGAGACGTGGTGGAATTGCACGAACGCGATGCCGGAAGTGGCGGGGCTGACCCGCGTGACCGATCTGCTGCTTGCGCTGCCGGAGGGCGTCCTTGGCGCGGACGACCGCGAGTTCTTTGCGAAGGTGCGTTCGCGCGTCCCGGAACTGCCAACGCGGAAGCTCAAGGACGGCGGAGTCGTGTTCGCGCCGGGCATGAAATTCGACGTTCACAACAACGTCGAGACGCCGGAACTGTACTGCGTTTTCCCGTTCCGTCTCTGCTCGTTCGAGAAGCCAAACGCGGAGATTGGACTGCGTACCTATCCCGTTCGTTTCCACAAGCATTACTACGGCTGGGCGCAGGACGAGCTTAACGCGGCGTATCTAGGTCTGGCGGACGAGGCGGCGAAGCATTTGGCAAAACGCGTCCTTACCAACTCTGCGCCGGGATTCCGCTGGCCCGCGTACTGGGGGCCGAATTTCGACTGGCGTCCAGACCAGTGCGCCGGCGGCAACATCCAGAATACTCTCCAGTCCATGCTGATGCAGCACGAAGGGCGGAAGATATATTTGCTCCCGGCGTGGCCGAAGGCGTGGGATTGCTCGTTCAAGCTCCACGCGCCATACGGAACGACGGTCGAGGGACGCGTGGAGAACGGCGCGTTGGCGAGCCTGTCGGTCAAGCCGGAATCGCGCCGTGCCGACGTGATCGTGCCGCATGCGCGTCGGAGCGGACGATAGGCGCTAGGCAGAAAAATGGTTTTCCATAAGAAAAGGTATAGATCATGAACGCAAAAGCATTTGGCGTGGCAGTGCTTTCGGTCGCCGGGTTCTTCGCAACGGCGCAGGCGGCGGAGATTAAATTCAAGTACGCGCCGATACGGGGCGGATACGAGACGCGCAACGGCGACGGGGAGTTCAACCGTCCGCTCTACGGGTGGCACGGTGACGACCGGGAGTTGGCGCCGTGCAAGTCTCTGCCGTGGACGAGCGATCGGCCCAAGGCCGCATTGAAGGTGTTCAACGGCTACAGGATCGACAAGAAGGTGCGCGGCGTGCTGCAGTTCGGCGACGGCACGGAGGACGTGGCGTACCGCTACGTGTGGGGCCGGGCCGAGTACGATTTGAAGGGCAAGGGGACTGTCAAGATGGTGCGAAGCGCCGAGTCCGACGGCCTTCTCGTGGAGACGGTCGGCGACCTGCCGCCGAAGTTCGACGGGGAGTGGATTCTTGCGGCGAAGAGCGGAAGGGGCGGCGCGACGTATTATGATTTCGAGCGCAAGGGGATGCCGGGCGCCGAGAGGCGCGGCGCGTGCGACGTCGCCGCGATGTTCGATGCCGCGACGAACCATTTCGAACGTCTGGCGCGGACTATCGAAATCAAGACGCCGGATCCGTTGCTCGATTCGTTTCTTCCGTGCCAGCTGCTCGTGGCGGATGCGATGTTCGAGGGCAGGCACATAACGCACGGCGCGACGAACTGGAAACAGGCGTTCGCCGGATGGCGCGTCGGATACATCTGCTACGCGACGGGATGGGAGGAGCGTTTCAAGGAGAACGCCCGCGAGCATTTCCGTTCCCAGCGCGAGGACGGGCGGATTCCGAACGAGCCGAAGCGCGATTCCTCGTACAACATGTGCGAGGAGTTCGTCGTTTCGGTGATGCGCTACTGGAAGTGGACCGGCGACGACGCTTTCATGCGCGAGATCGCATACGACGGCGTGAAGCGCCATCTCGCTTGGATGGACCGCACCATGAAGGTCCCCGGAACCGAACTCTACGAGAACTGGCTCAACACGTGGAACACCGACAACAAGTGGTGCAACGGCGGCGCGGGAACGATCGCATCAGCATATTACGCCTTTGACTGCCGCACGATGGCGGAAGTCGCGGAGCGGCTCGG
>JAFPNP010000380.1 GCA_017411125.1 Kiritimatiellia bacterium | reverse complement strand
GAGACTTCGAAGGACAAGACGGAAGAGCTCGTACGCGAGTACGTGGCGAAGGACCCCCGGTTCAAGATGTTCACCGGCCCGCGCAGCGGCTCATGCTCTGCCTCGCGCAACACCGGCATCGACATGGCGCAGGGCGAGTACATCATCTTCCTCGACGGCGACGACACCATAGCCGAAGGGTCGCTACAGGATATCCACGACAAGATCGCGGAGAGGCCGGGCGCTGACATTTACCCTTGCGCGATGCCCGTCATCGACGAAGTGCATGGCGGCAACGCGCCCTTGCGCGACAACTACCCCGCCGACTTCAACGGCGAGCTTGACGGCCCTTCTGCGACTCTGATGATATACAAGCTCCGCCGCGACCCATGCCCAATGCTGCAGCTGTCGGTGTTCAGGCGCGGGCACTTGGTCGCCAATGGACTTAAATGCCTGTACGGAATGAAGCGGCAGGACAGCGAGTTCGCGCCCCGCGCACTATACCTCGCAAAGCGCGTCATCCCTATCCACGTGCCGTACTATCTATACAGGATAAGGGCCGGGTCGATATCTACGCTTGCGAAGAAGACAGACTACTTCCTAAGGGACTATGCCGCCATACTGAAGTCGCTTCTCGCGTTCCACGCCAAGGTGTCCGCAGAGGCGGGCTTCGACCGGCGCATCTCGGCGTACTGGGCGAAGCACTGGCTGAACTGGATATGCTACTACTGGTTCGCGCCGCGCGTCATCGCAAGCACGCCGCGCCAGCGCAGGCTCGAGACTCTTCAGCAGCTCTTCGCGGACGGCTTCGGCGGGCTAAACTGCCTCCTTCGCGCTTCCACGAAGTCAAGGCGCGTAGCAGGGCTGTTCATGAAGCTCTTCGTGGCCTGCCCGCGCCTCGCATGGCTCTCCGACGCGTTCTTCCGCTTCGCGTACTTCCCGCTTACGGAACTCCGCGACAAACTTCGCAAGTGACGGCATTCCGCCGCGCAAAGCCTACTTCTCGAAGGAGGACTTCTCGGGGAGGATGCTTTCGAAGGCTGCGGCGACGCGCCATCACCTCTCGAACGACGACTTTTCCGGCAGAATGGCGTCAAACGCCCTGGCGACTTCGGCGAAGCAGCGTTCAGGGTCGGCGTTGGTCCCCTTGTCGTTCAGGCATATTTCGGGATACTCGCGGCGGCGGATTGCGTCGCAGGCGCTTGCGACCGTGTCCTCCGTCAAAACGATGAACTCCCCCTTGCGCTTTTCGTTCACAGGGAAAAATCTGCCGCTCACCATGTCCCAGGCGCTCATGAGCCAGTGGTTCACGCTGTCATCCGTGCGGAAGCGGCTGCGCGAAGTGCGTTCAAGCGCCCGCGGCTGGACGCGCCACACTTCCGCAAACGTGGACTTGAGATGCGCCTGCGAAAGATGGCCGAACGTACCTGCTATGTATACACGGTTGACGGCGAACGACAGGACGTTCTTGACCGCGCGGGCGACGCCGAGCGTGCGCACGTCGGCGAACTTGAGGATGTTCCGCCAAACCAGCCTCTCGACGTCCAGACCGAGTTTGAGCACGCCGCTGTTGTTGATTGCTATGCGGCTTATGTTGCTGCTGCCGATCCAGCGCGGGATTCCGAGGTCGCACGGGATCACGGGCAGCCCCTTCCTGAAGTAGAAGCCGGGCGCGACGGGTTTAAGAAGGAACATGTCGTCGTTGAACAGCACGAACCGCTCGGAAAGGTCCGGTATGCGGTGCAGGTTAAGTTCAATTGTGTTGGAGTGGAACGTGGGCAGACACTCCGCCGGTATGTATTCGCGATGGTCGACGAGCCGAAGCTTGGGGTTTGATTCGTCGAGCCAGGCGGGTTTCTGTCCGCACGTAACGAAGAACACCCTGTTCACCCATGGCGCGAAACGTTCGACCGAACGGAACCAGTATTTCAGAAGCCCGCAGTCGCGATAGCGGCAGTCGGCGTTGGCCTCGCCTCCGGCGAGCGAGGAAGTTGCAGACGACGCGGCATCAAGGTACTTTCTCTTCTCGGCAAGCCATTCGCTGTCGCCGCCATCCACCCACGTCACGACAAAGTCGATCTTTTCCATCTCACTTTCTCCCCTTCGACTTGACGATGGACATCACATCACCTCTGAAAAACGCAAGCACCGCACCGGCGGACACTGCAAACGCCACGACGCCCTTTACGGCCAACCCCGCGATTCCGGCGAGCGGAACCAAATGAGTCGCCCACCACGCCGCAGCGCACAGTGCGACCGCGATCAAGGCGAAGCGGAGCTGCGAACGCCACCAGAGGCGCGACTCGACACGTGAGAAAAATACCGTGAACATGACGTGCGACTCCCAAGGAATCTGGATGAACGCAAAGCCGATGATGGTCGAGAATATGACGCCATCCAGCTTGTATGCCTCGGGAAGAAACACGACGAAAAGGATGTTCGTGCCGAGGTTGACGGCACCCTCGACTATCGGCTTCCAGCGGTCTTGCGACCATAGCGACGCGGCAGACTTGAACGACATCAGCACCTGGCGCGACTCCATGACGTAGAAATATACAACCATTAGCACCGACGTAAGGGCATGGCGCATAAGGTCGGGATCGTTCTTGACCCACACAGAGATGAACGGCTGGTAGAGCGCGGTCATCATCGCCGCGCAGAATATGACGACGGACATGCAGAGGCGGTTCATACGCATGAGGAGCTTGAAGTTCTTCTTGAAATCGAGCTTCATTCCGTCACTTCCTGCAGACATTACGCTTCAGCTTGATTCCGCGCCAAACCCACGGCGCGAGCGGTACAGCGGCGCGGCAGACGGGCCACCATCCTTTTCTCAGCGGCAGCGGCAGATCGCCAGGCTTTACGACGCCCTTCTCAACGAGCCAATCGACGATTGGCGCGACAACGTCATGCCACCTAAGCGAATACGAGTTCCACATCTGCCACGGCTTCGGGTTGTAGGCGAAATGCGCAAAGTAGCGGCTCTTGTCGACGCTGCCGTTTGCCTTGTAGTTCTCGACCACCTTCGGCGCCTCGGGGTCGAAGCAAAGAAGGCTTCCGAGCACGCTTTCGTCTGTCTGGAAGTACGGAGAGCCGTACTTCATTATTATCGCAACGTCGGACGGCAGCACGTTCCCGATCTGCTTCTGCCAACGCCCCATGAACGCCCGCCACTTGCGGTTCAGCACTATGAACGGCGCATTCATGCGCGTAGGATAGCGGCTTTCGGCAAGTGCCTTCCCGCAGAACTTCTCGACGTCGCGCCGCCATACATCAAGCGTTGCAGGCTTGAAATCGTCCGGCGGCGGACTGTACTTGCGTATGACGATCTCGTCAGGGTCGTCGCCAACGAGCCATTCAGAGCAATCCCCGACGAACGCGCCGTCGGAATCTGCCCAGCAGACCCATTCCGTCTCGATTTCGTCAAGGTTCATGAGCATTGGCTTCTGGCATGTCACACACTGTCGCGACGGTGGAAGCTCCTTCAGCGTCACGCCGCCAAGCGACAGGACCTTGGCCTTCATGTCCTCCGTCCAGCCTGTCGTGCCGACTATGACGGGATGCGCCATTCCGTTTTTGCGCATGCTTGCGACCAAGATTAGCGCGCCCCAGGCGAACGCCCTGTCGCCCGCCGTAACGACCGTCGTTGAATGAATCTTGTCATCAGCCATATATCATCTATCTCCCTTACCTGGCGCGAGCCAGTCGTCGCCGTCTAGAACGACGAGGTACTCTCCGCCCGCATGGTCTATCGCGTAGTTTCTCGTCGCGGAGGCCGTGCCGCTTTTCGGGGCGGACACAACTTTGAAGCGCGGATCGTCCGCCGTCAAATCGCGGCAAATCTGAAGCGACCCGTCGGTGGATTCCTCCACATAGCAAATCGCTTCGAAGTCGCGGAACGTCTGGGCTTTCACCGAACCTAGCGACTTCGGCAGATACGGCGCGTTCTGATAGCCGGAAACGGCGACCGTGAATCTTGGCGATGCGGAACTCATGCGCGTTCCCGTCCGAAAAAGCGTTTGACGGCGGCGTGGATGCGGCGTTTCAGTTTGGGTTTGAGTTCCGTCCACGGCGCGAGAGCCTGCGCGTGCCGCTTGAACTGCGGGCGGAGAACGCGCGGGACGGGGCCCGGAAGCTCGAGCCCGGATTTCTCGGCCCAGTCGACAACCGCGACGTATTCATCGAAGAACGCGAGCGCCCGGCGCGTCCAGCCGGCCCACGGCTTTGGATGGTACGGGAAATGGGCGAAACAGCGGTTGAAGTCCTTGTCCAGATTGTAGACCGGCTGCACTTCGGGCGCATCCGGCGCAAAGGCCAAGCAGGCGTTGAGGACGCTTTCGTCGAAAAGCGGATAGTTTTCCAGCGCCCTCACGTGGTTTCCTATGTCGTGGTCGGGAAGAACTTCCATCTGGAAACGATCGAACATTTCCAGAAAACTCCGATGCCTTTCGAGCGAAAGCGCGAAGAAGTTGGACGGCGCGGTGGACAGGAAGCGCGGCTTTTCCAAAGCGCCGCCCGCAACGGCCATGACGTCGCGCCGCCAGACTTCGAGCACTTTGGGGGGCACCACCCTGTCGTCATCGCCTCTGACCGCCTTCTTCCAGATAAGCCCGGTGCGCTCTTCGGGCGTTCGCATGCGGATGTGAATCAAATCCTCGGAATCCGGGCGGAGAAGTCCCGTGACGTCGCCCGTGAAGAACGCATCGCAGTCGGCCCATGCGACCCATTTCGCGGAGGCCTGGAGCATCGCCCTCGCCTTGAGCCAGGCGAGAGAGCGCGGGTCGCCGTCGAGCGGCAGCAAGTCCACTCCGCCTAGCTGCGTCACCACGCGGTTCGCGCGGTCGTCGAACTTCTTCGTGCCGACAAGGAACGGCACGTCCATTCCGGCCTTGCGGACGGACGCGACGAGCAGAAACACGCCCCAAAGATAGTTTATGTCGCCTGCCGTCACGAGGACGAGGTCATTGTTTTGATTTTTCATGTTTCACCTTTGCTTTCGGCGCGTCGAGAACGGCGGTCTGCCAATTTGAAATAGAGCCGGAAGAAAAGGTCGATAAACGGGCGCAACGGCGGGAACCGCACGAACATCTCGACCCACAGGCCTGCGACGCGCTTCTGCAGCGGGGCGCATTTCCGCAACGCGCGGAACGCGCCGCCGCCGTCGGCAAACAGCGCGGACAAGGTTGCGCGGCGCACGTCTTTCGGCATCTTCCTGATCTGCTCCGGGAAGAACCAACTGTAGAAAACTATGTTCAGCCAATGTCTGCTCCATGCGGACGCCACGCGCCCGTCGAAATCCTTGTCTTTCGACGCCGCGACGTGGAAGGCCATCAGCGAGTTAAGTATCTTCACCCAGTCGCCGATAAGCGAACAGCGGCTTCCGCCGGTCATTATCGAGCCTTGGCGCTGCGTGCGGTACATGTAGAACGGCAAGTGCAGCGGGACGACCCTTCTTGCGCAATACAGCGCACGAGGCGAAAATTCGGCGTCTTCGCTCCGCAACCCCGGAACGAACCTGAGATTGCGCTCTTCGAGGAAACCGCGGCGGCAGACCGTCATCTGGGCCATGGGATTCGCCATGTTGCGACCTTTGCCGAGAAGGATCGTCGCCTCCGTTCCCAAAAGTTCCACGGGGGAGTTTTGCGGATATACGTCCGGCGTCGGAGCCTGCACGGGCAGCGGCCTGAGCGACGCATCGCACACGACGAGGGCGCAAGGATACAAATCCGCGCCGGGGCGGGCGGAAATCATGTCGTGGAGCCGCTGGAGCGAACCTTCGGCAATCACGTCGTCGCCGTCAAGGAAAACGACGTATTCGCCCTCCGCATGGTCAAGGGCGGTGTTGCGCGGCGCGGCGGGCGACCCGCTTCGCGGCTGCGTATACACCTTTACTCGTCCGTCCTTCGCGGCGATTTCGCGCACAACCGCCTCGGTGGCATCGTTGGACGTTTCGACCACCACAAGGCACTCCAACGCTTTGAACGGCTGGTCCAGGACGGAACCGAGACATTCGCGCACGTAAGGCTCTACGTCGCAGCACGGAACTATTATGGAGAAAAACGGCTTCATCACTCTTCTTGCGGACGGTATTGCACAGACAGCGCCTTGCCAAGCGTATCGGTTGTGACTGGCTTCAAGAGAATGCCGTCAAAACCGAGTTCGGACGATTTGTCGCGGATTTCCACATCGGCCGTGACGACAAGGACGGGGAGGGGCGCCAAGTCCGGCGTCGCCCTGATGGCCTTTACCAACCCCTCGCCGTCCAGATTGGGCATCCACATGTCGGTCAGCACCATGTCGAACGGCTTGACGTCCGGGTTCTTCAGAATGTCAAGGGCCTCCTGTCCGTCGTTGGCCGTCACGACTTCGAAATCGCCCTGCTTTTTCAGAAGGGCCTTGAGGACCATGAGGTTCATCTTGGAATCGTCCACGAGAAGAAGACGGCGCGGCGCGGGAGGGACGGTCTTTGTTCCGTCCGAGGCCACGACGGAGCGCGGCTCTTCCGGGACGGCTGCCGAGCTGGCGGGAAGGCTTTTCGCGACCTTCACGCCGCGGATCACGATGGAGAACGTCGATCCCTTTCCCAAAGCGGATTCGACCTTGAGACATCCGCCCATTGCGACGGCAAGCTGTTTGCAGATTGCAAGACCGAGGCCGGTGCCTCCGTTCCTTGCATGGCGGGCGTCGACCTGCACGTAGGCCGCGCCAATGCGCTTCAAATCCTCCTCGCCGATGCCGCAGCCCGTATCCTCCACGTCGATGCGGAATTCGCCGCCCGCAGGGCCGTCCGGCTCGTAAGACGCCCGCAGTTCCACATATCCCTTCTCGGTGAACTTCACCGCATTGCCCACGAGATTGAACACGATCTGCCGTATGCGCTGTGGATCGAGCATCAACGCTGGCATCGGCCGTTCGAGATAGCGCAGCTCCACTCCGGGCTTCCTGTTGGACACGCGGAACGCGGCAAGAACGGCGTGCATGAGCCGCTGGCAGTCGGTCGGCTCTTCGTTTATCTTCATCCTGCCGGACTCCAGCCTGGAGATGTCCAGCACGTCGTTTATGAGGCCGAGCAGCGTCTTGCCGCTGACAAGGATGGAATCGAGCGCCTGGTCGCGCTCCGCCTTGGTGTCCATGCCGGCCTTCAACATCTCCGTATATCCTATAATGGCGTTGAGCGGCGTGCGCACGTCATGGCTGACGGTGGAGAAGAAGTAGCTCTTGGCCATCGTCTTCTCCTTTTCCAGACGCCTTTCGCGGCGGCGCAGGATCGTGAACAGGCTGAACATTATCGCGAGCGTCACGGCCATGAGGCTGGCCTGGATGAATCCGCCGCGCACGAGCGAATCGCTCACGCCGTCGAGCTGCCCGGCCAGATGGGCGTTCCATTGTTCGCTCCGGCGCGCGGTGCCGGCATCGTGGAAGTCGCTTATCGAATCGAACGCGCGCGTCATCGCGTCGTGCATTCCCTGGCGCATCCACATGTGCGACATGACGAGAATCAGCACGATCAGGGCGACCCACACCACGAGAGAACCACCGTAGCGCTGAAGCCGATCCTGCTTAAGCACGTAAAGGTAGTAGAGAAATCCGAGTATGCTCCACAAGACGAGAATCAGGTAGGACTCCGTTGCCATCATTGTGCCGGAAAAGTAGTTCGGCACGATGAAGAGAGCGCATATCACGGCAGAGAGCAGAAAGCCGCACAGACCGGATACCGCCGTGAAACCGTGGCCGGACGCGCGTGCGGCCTTGAACGCGGCGGCCGAAGTGTAGGCGTATGCAATCACCGAACCGACCGTCGCCACGTCCACGATGAAACCGATAGCCGTGCGGCCCAGCAGAGGTATCAGGCACGACACCGCCGCAAGAAAGATTATCGCGTTACGGGGATTGCCGTCGCCGTCCCGCCTTCCCACCCATTCGGGGAACACGTCCGCATCCGCCAATGCGCCTACGAGCCTGCTCGCCACGATCATGTTGCCGACTAGATTCGTGAACACCGCCCCGAAGATCGTCGCCACGAAGATCGCCACCCCCGCGTTCCCCATCGCCGAACGGGCGGCATCGAGCGTAGGGATGACGGGGGCGCCTTTGGCGGATGACATGCGAGCGAGGCCGTCCACCCAGCTGCCGTCCCCCGCGGCGGGCGCAAGAGCCGGCGTCAGCACGAGAAACGAATACGCCACGGCGGAGACGGCGATGGACGCCGCCATCACGCCGAACATGCGCCTGAGCGGAAAGCGCACCTCTCCCGAAAGGTGGCAGACGGATTCAAAGCCGACGAAGAGCCACGGCGCCAGCGCGACGATTTTCAGAGACTGCGCGAGAGGCTCCCCGCCGTCCGGGGAGAACGCGGGCGCCATAGACTGCAGTCCGCCTTTGTGCACGAACAGGCAGGCGGCGAAGCAAATGACGATGCCCATGAAAAACGCAACGGCAAAAGCCGTCTGCACCCGTCCGGCCAATCGCTTGCGGCAGCAGACAGCCGCGCCGGCCAGTATCGCCGCCACAGAAAGCAGGATGTCGCCGAGCGACACCTCGAAGCCCTTGACGCTGTAGCGGAATCCAAAGCGGAGAGCGTCGCCGAACAGGCATCGCGCCAGAATCGTCAACGACGTCGCGTTCGCCCATAGTATCGCCACGTAGGAAAGGCACAGGAACCAGGCGCAGAAGAAACCGTGGTCGCCGCCGAACTCCCGCGACACGAAGGAGAACGTTCCTCCCGCGCCCGGCATCCTGCGGATCATGTAATGGTAGTTCCACGCAATGACGGCCATGACGACCGCTCCGGCCATGACGCCGAACACCGTTCCCCAAGGCCCGGCCTTCGGAAGGAACGCCATGCCCGGCATTACGAACGCGCCCCAGCCAACCGCCGTTCCGAACGAGAACGCCCATGCGGCCAAAACGGAAAGATAGCGTTTAGTCGTGTTCATTGCTTCCCCCTGTCGATTAAAATCTCTTTTGCGGCCAGCCACGAGAACTTGACAAGACCGTACGCATATCGCCGCCAGAGACGCCCCGGCTCCTGCATTATGCGGTAGATCCATTCGAGCCCGCACCGCTGCATCCACTTCGGCGCGCGCTTCACTCGTCCAGCGATGAAGTTGAACGTGCCGCCCACGCCGATTGCCACGCCGATGTCGACGCGTCCTGCGTTGCGCTTGATCCACAGTTCCTGCTTCGGGTTGCCCAGGGCCACGAAAAGGACGTCAGGCCTCGCGGCATTGATGCGCTCCGCGATTTCCGGCTGGTCTTCGTCCAGCTTTACAAACGCGGAATCCACGCCGACGACCTTTACGCCGCACGACATCTTCGCGAACGCCTCGTCCACAGCCTCTTTGTCCCCGCCGAGCACGTACACCGAAAGGCCCTCGTCCGAGCAGCGGCGGCAAATGGCAGGAACCATGTCCGCGCCCGTCACGCGTCCTGGCAGAGGCCGTCCTTTCAGCCGCGAAAGTGCGACTATCGGCATGCCGTCCGCCGTCACGAGATCGGCGGACTTTAGATAATCCCAAAGTTCCTTGTCGCCCTTGAACGGCCATGCGCCCACGGCGTTTGCCACGAAGTCCACGTTGAGCGTCGCCACTGTCGCCGCCCGACGTTCCTTTGCCAGCGCGATTATGCGCTCGACGGCTTCCGCCTCGGCGATTGCGGCGACCGGGATTCCGAACATCCTGACCGTTCTCGCATCTTCGAGCAGCTTCGCGATTCCAGCCGCATGGTCCGCCCACGAGAACTCGGCGGCGCGTTTGCGCCCGCGCTCGATGCGGGCGGAGCGCTCGTCATCCGTTTCTTCGAGCAGACGCTTCAGCGCGGCGGCGATTGCGTCCGTGCTTTCCGGGTCGAAGGTGACTGCGGCGTCTGCGGCGATTTCGCCGAGCGAGCCGTTGCTGGAGCAGGCGCACGGAATGCCGCGCGCCATGGCCTCTACGAGCGAAAGTCCGAATCCCTCGAAGAGGCTGGGGAACACGTAGAACCCCGCTTCGGACCATAGCCGTTCCATCTCGCCGTCCGGCACGAAGCCGGTAAAGCGGATATGCGCGGCATGGGGCGAAGCCGCCGCAGCCGCATGCACCACCTCGGCGTCCTTCCAGTCCGCGCCCGCAATGACGAGCGGGTGCGCGGCGGCAAGATCGTCCGGCAGCCGCGAATAAGCCTCTATCAGCCGCACGTGGTTCTTGCCCGGATGCTCTATGCGCGAAATGTAGAGGATCGAGGCGGGAGGGCGGGCGTCCCCGCCCGCCGAAAACGCGGCGCGTGAGGACACGCGCCCTCCCGGCGCTACGCCGTTGTACAGTACCGTCACGTCCTCTGGACGGCAATGCCAGAACTTCACCATGTCCGCCTTCGTCGCGCCGCTGACAGACACGAGCCTGTGCGCTTTCTTCGCGAAGTGCGGCAGCACGCGCGCAAGATAGAACATCCGCAGACGCGAATATTTGCCTGGCACGTGGAAGTTGGCGAGGTCGTGGATGGTTGCGACGGTCGGCAGCGGGTAGAACGCGCAGACGCGCCTGTTGGCGGCGCATATCACGAAACCGTCGAACCGGCTGCGGTTTCTGCGTATCCAGAACGGCAGCACGAAAAGATGCCACAGCATCGAAAGAACGGGGCGGCGCGTCCAACGCGGCGCGCGGACGTCGCCGTCTTCGCCCGGTTCGCAGAGCAGCGCAAGCTCGTGGCCCTGCGCACGCAACCCGCGCACGACCTCCCGCGTGTACACGGAGATGCCGCTCTTTCCGCCGTCATACGGAATGCAGGAAACCAGAAGTCTCATGCGGATCTCCCTACGACGACGCGATGTC
This sequence comes from Kiritimatiellia bacterium, assembly GCA_017411125.1. Taxonomy (GTDB): domain Bacteria; phylum Verrucomicrobiota; class Kiritimatiellia; order RFP12; family UBA1067; genus RUG572. The sequence continues at coordinate 3,838 of JAFPNP010000380.1, read as the reverse complement.
TCCAAAGAGCGCGTGGAGTTTTGCGGTCGTGACAGGCTTCGCCATGACCTTCGCGAAGAGGTGCATGTCGTATGTGGCGCCGACGTCCACGTCTGCCGTGACTGCGACGATCGAAACCTGGGCAAGACGCCTGTCTCGATGCATCGCTTCGGCAAGCTGCGTACCATCCATTTCGGGCATCCACATGTCGGAAAGCACGAGGTCAGGCAGCCACGCCTTCATCACTTCAAGCGCCTCTACGCCGTTTTCGGCGAAGCGCACGTCATTGATGCCGATGTTCTTGAGATGGATTCCGAGGATCTTCCGGTTCATGGCCATGTCGTCCACCACCAACACGCGTTCCGGCAGCGCGGCGAATGCGATCTTGTCTGCCTCGCTCGGCTTCTCTGGCACGGACACGACGTCCAGGCCGGGAATTTCGATCACGAACTTGGTGCCTTTGCCCAACTCGCTGGTCACGTCTATCGTTCCATTCGCGTCGTCCACCATGAGCTTCACGATCGGAAGGCCGAGACCGGTGCCCTTCGTTTCGCCGGCGTTGGAGTGCATGCGGCTGGCGATGTCCTGAACGAACGGATCGAAGAGCCGGGCCATCTTGTCCGGAGAGATTCCGCGGCCGGTGTCGCTGACCTCGACTCGCAGCGTCTTCGTGGCGTCGTCCCATCCCGCCGCGATGCGGATTTCGCCCTCGTCGGTGAACTTCGCGGCGTTGCCAACAAGGTTGATAAGCATCTGGCGCACGCCCTGCTGGGACAGCGCGACCACCGGCACCACTCCGCCCGGCGCGTTGTTCTCGACCTTGAGCTTCACGCCGTGGCGCTGCACGCGGTAGCCGAATATCGCCGGCAGTTCCTTCAGGAGCTTGTTCATGTCGCACGCGCCCTGGCGCATGTGCATCGCGCCGGCCTCGAGCTTGGAGAGATCGAGGATGTCGTTGATCAGTTCCAGAAGCGCGGTCGAACTCAGAAGAATGCCGTCGGTATACTCCTTCCGGGACCGCTCGTCCAGGTCGTTCCTGGAAAGAAACTCCGCGAAGCCGATCACGGCGTTGAGCGGCGTCCTCAGCTCATGGGACATCATGGCGAGGAAGCGCGTCTTCGCCTGCGCGTGCTCCTCTGCGGAGGTGGCCGCGCGGTTGGCGCGCGCCGCCTCGCGCTTCAGCAGTCTCATCATCGTCGTGCCGTATATCGCGACAGCCAGCAGCACGACTAGCACGACGGCAACCATCAGCCACGTCAGCTCTTCGCCCGTGAGGCCGAACACGCGGTGGACGACCTTGCGTTCGGCAACGGCGCTCATGAACATCTCCTGAAGGTGCGCGGCGTCTATGCCGGACACCGCCTTGCGCAATATCGAAATCAGTTCCGGCGGCGTACCGGCCCCCGCGAACATCTCGAACTCCAGATATTCGTCCTCCGCGCCGTAGAAATCGCCCACCATCTGCGGCACAGGCAGCGAGAACACGCTCGTGGCGCCGTAGGTGGCGGTCTTCGCCAGCGCAGGATACGGAATCCACAGTTTCGTATCGCCGCGCATGAACTTCGCTTCGGCGGTCTGGATTCCGGTCTGTTCCTGCGGAATCACGGTGAGGCCGGTCTTGCGCGCGATCTCTGCCTGGAACAGCGCGGCGAGGCCCATAGCCCTGCCCTTGCCGTCGCGTATCTTGAACGGCCACGGCGAAAAGTCCACCATGACTGGCGTCTTGTCCTTCACGCGCTTCGCCAGCCACTCCGCCTCCTTCAGCGTGAGCGCGGCCATCTCGCTGCGGTTCCCGTAGTGGTGCTCGCTTATCATGCGCATGTACTTCGGAAAGTCGTCGCACACCTCGTCAAGCGCCTTCTCCAGCTCCGTAAACAGTTCCGGCTTCTTCGTGGACGTGCATATGTACATCGGGTGCGAAGCGTAGAGATGAAGGGCGATCTCGTTGGCGAGTTCAGGCATCTCCACGTCTATGCAGGCGTCCACCTCGCCGCCGAAGTACGCCTTGAGCATGGCGCGGTCCGTGGCGTACTCTTTGTACGTGACACCGGAGGCTTCCTTGTCGAACTGCCTTTTCGCCCTCTGGGCGCTCAGAGTGCCGGCCAGCATTCCGACTTTCATGCCCTGCCACGTGGAAGGTTCGCCCGGCTTGTACTGCTTGCTGCTTGGAGGCGTCCAGAGATACACGCGGAGCATTCCCATCGGCGTGTGCGGATACATGTAGTCGTCGCGACGCGACGAATCGAAGCCGAGACCGCCGATCAGATCGAGACGGCCGCTCTTTACGTCGGCCATGCTCTCGTCGTAGCCGCCGTAGACGAAGTCGGGCGTCCAGCGGGTTATGCCGCATATGGACTTGAGCCACATTTCGAGAGCGCCGGAACGATCGCCGTCCGGCGTCACGGTGAACAGGTCGCCGCGCACGTACGCGGCGATGCGCACGCGCTTTTGCGGCTTTGGCACGCCGAGCAGCTCCTGCCGCCACTTGTCGATCTGGTCTATATGGTCGATGTAGCAGTCGCGGTACGCCCTGGCGAGCGTCTTGAGAAGTTCCGGCTTGTCCTTCCTCACGGCGAAGTACACGTTGCGCGCGCCGATCGGCACGATCTCGACAAGGCCTTCCGGACGCTTCCCGTATGGAGTATAGAGGAAGAGAGTGTCGATCTCGCCGTTGCGCAGCGCCTCCACCGCGCCCGCGCTCGTCGGGTACTCCACGAACGTCGGCGAGAGCTTGGCGTGCTCGAAGTACTCGTTCCTGTCGTTGTTCTGGCCCTGCGACACCGGCGAATAGCCCACTCTCATGCGCGGCCAGTCGGTGATCCTCACCGACATCATCGACATCGCCCTTTCCGGCGTGGCGTACAGCGCGTAGTGCATCCGCCCTATCGGCTGCACCGGGAAATCGTAGTTCTTCAACAGTTCCGGCGTGCGGAACGCAGAACATATCACCTCGGCGTTAGTCACGCCGATCATCCCGTCCTTCCCGAACGGCACGCGATCGATCGTCACCCCGGCGCACTTGAACACGTCGCCCATCACGGCGGTGCAGAACTTGCTGTCCGCCGCGGCCCAGAAATCGAGATTCGGATCGCGGACGCAGTCCGCCACCTTCGCGCGGACATCCCCGCGCACGCCGCACGCGGCGGCGGCAACCATCGCCGCCGCGACAAAAAACCTCATCCCCACGGCTTGCGCCCTCCTCCTTCAGATTTAGAACTTCGCATCCGCCGCCGTCGGCACGATTTCGAACACGCGGCTGACCTTCGTTATGTCGAACACGATCTTCGGGCCTTTCTGCAGCGCGGCCAGCACCACTTTCCCGCCGCCGACCTTCGCCTTCTGCAATATCTGCACGAGAGCGCCGAGACCGCTCGAATCGATGTGGACCATCTTCTCCAGATCGAACAGCACGTTCATGCCGTCCGTCATCTTGCCAAGCACAGCGTCGCGCATTTCAGGCGCAACTGCGGCAACAAGACGCCCCTCGATCGAAACTTTCAGCAAGTTTCCTTCTTCCGTTATATCATAGTTCATTTCGGCGTCACCTTTCTTTCACCTTTTTAATTAACACCAACCGATACGCTATTATCTGCTGGTTCAAAATTATAACATCATTGCATGAATTTTACAATCACCAAAACAAACAACACGGCTTGCCGAGTATCCGCTCCCCCATGGGAAATAGAAATGCACACGTCGGCCAAATATGGCATTTTCCGTCTGCTATACGGCATTTAATGGCACATATCCGTCATGCCAGGTTGATAGCATCCACGTCGAAGGAAATTCGCAGTCCCTCCGGACCGGGGCGAGCCGTCCGAAGCCACTTCACCGCCTCCACGGCAGCCTTCGCCGTCGG
>JAFPNP010000379.1 GCA_017411125.1 Kiritimatiellia bacterium | reverse complement strand
TTTATAAAGGGGGTGAAAATTGTGGAAATTCCCTCTTGCGCTGGAGGGCGGAAGTGTGATATACTGTTCGTGTTCCCCTGAAAAGGGCTTGCGGCGAGTGATACCGCTGTGAGGCATGTGCGAACAACAAGACTTTTGGCCTTGTCCGGGTGGCGCGGAAGCGTCCAGTATCAACCGGGCAAGGCCGAATTGCTAAATGGAGTGATACCCATGAAAGCGACGAAAAAGACGGCGGGAGAGACCGCGAACGAGAACGGGGCGCAAATGCGCTCTTATGATTACACTCTGACCGCGCTGGATCTGGCGGTGATTCGCCAGTTGGGCGGCAAAGGTCGAAACACGGCGGAAGGTTGCGAAATTAGCGAAGATGCCGCAGAGGAGCTGGCGAACGTGCGCGGTTGCTCCTGCGGTGCGGCCGGTGGGTTCGCCGGCTTCACGTGGTACAGCGACACGCGGGAATTCGCGGCGGCGAATCGCAAGTTAATCGTGGCCCGGCTTCGCGAGCAAGTGGATGAGGGGCTTTTTACGGAAGAGAACGGCAAGCCGCGCGGGGTGATTGGAGCTGTGATGATGTTTGCTTGCCTCAAAGACGAAGATCCCGCCGTGATTGAGGAGGAGGCCGCGCGGGTGCTGTTCGGGCCGTTGAAAGACATACGCAGCGGTGATCTTGATATCGTAGCAAATGCGCTTGCGTGGGGTGCGCTTGAGGATCTGGCGTCTGCGCTGGATGGCGGGAAATAGCGAAAGACTGACAAGGAGGTTTTACGATGAGCGAGAAAATTCTGGAAGTGGTCGAAGTCGCGGTTGCCATGGCGTGGCTGGCGCTGCCGCTCGCGCTGGAAATCTGGTGCGATTGGAAAGCGAAGAGGGAAGAGGGAAGGAGGGCCAAATAATGAAAATCAAGAAAGACCAGCAGACTTCATGCAAACTGTTCATCAAACTTTCAAGCTGTCCGGCGTCCGATGCGAAATGCGAGGGCTTGAAATGGGACGGCGAACGGTCGTATCTGCCGGAATACAACGCGGCGTTTGGAACGCTGCGGATGTACGACGGCGAAGAGGCGGCCAAGCCTGCGGCCGTCCGCGCGCTTGATGCCGCAATCGCGGACTGGCAAAAGCGGGGCTATGCCCTGCGCTGCGCGCCGAAAACGATTGACGATGAGCATCACAACTGGCGGCGCGTCGTCCGCGTCGGCAAGCCGGGTAAGCCGTCCGTGTGCCTGCAAGTCGTGATTGACGGGCTGGAGGTGTATTTTGATCCATGGATGTACTGAAAACGCCAAAAAAGGGAAGGAATGACGAAATGAAACTGAACCTTGTTGCAGATTACGATGTTTTCGGGAAAAAGTTTTGCACAACTTTTGCGATCCATCAAAGCAAAAATCTGGTGAGATTGCGTGAAATGTGCAGCATGGACTTTCCCGTGCGTGGCGGATGGAAGCGAATCCCGCCAACCTCTCTGACGATGTGCGAAAGCCAACAGAAGGCGGCATTGGCCGCAAATGCGTGGGCGAAGGATTACAGCGCACAAGGCAGATTGTTTGATGTGTGGATGAATCCAGCGGAAGCGTAAAGCGAGATGGCGAAATGAAAAACATATGGGAAAATTTTCGCTGTCGCGTTTGCTATTGTGGCCCCGCTTTCGGATGGTGCGTGTATCGCGGATCGGCACAAATGACGGTTTGCAACGTGCGGCAAGGCCCTATGACGCGAGAGGAAGCGGAGAAAGTCTGCCGTCGGTTAAACGAAAGCGAGGTAACGAAATGAGATACCGTCTACAACGCAAGGAAGATTGGGTGATTCCAAATATCCTTGGCAATCGTTCTATGCCCGTCCATTCGTGGCGATGGAAGGATATTTATGCTTCCGACGATTATGATGCCTTGGCAAATCTCATGAAAGAGATTATCGCAAAAGATTACGGCAAATTGCACAAAATGTACAGAATTGAAGATACCGAGAGGGCGTTCAAACAACCGCAGACGGAAAGAAAGGAACAGGCAAGATGAATCCAGACGAAGCGAAAATCACTGATATGATCGCCGTGTGCGACACGCCGAATTTGAATGCGAGACTTGGTTACGAAATCGACCTCAAAACAAACAAGGTGCGCTATGTGCTAAAAACGCATTTCAAGTATTTGAAAAACGAAAAAACGCCCAATGGCACAACTTCCGAAGTACGCTTTGCAAAGTACGAGGGCGCGCGGTCGGTGTTTGATTCGCTTCCGGCGATTGCAGAGCGCGACGCGGCGGAATGGAAAAGCGAGGCAGTTGCCAACGAACTGTGAATTTGGTAAAATCAAAAGCAACACGACACAAGAAAAGAGAGCGGTGAAATGAAAACATTCACATTCAAAGAAGTCATTGATTTAATCGGCAACAGGGAATTTGCGATAGAGCTGGACGGCGGCAAAACGCTCACGGCCTATTGCTGGACCGACGATCCCGAAGTTTTGGAATGGCCTGCGACGTTTGACGTGGTTGCAAGTTGGCGCGACGATGGAAGCATTGGAATGTATGACAATCTCAAAGGCGAATTGGACATTCCGATCATGCGACTTGCAGACGAAATCGGCAAGGCCGTTCCGGGCATCAAGCTTTTGTACAGTGCTCCCGATGGCTGTTTTATGCAGCCGAAATGATGTATTTGCGCCGTTCGCGGATGATTGCCGGCAAAAAAGTTGCCGCTTTTCCGCGATTTGGCCTTGACGCCGCGCCGCGAGGCGTGGTACAATATGTGCCGTCTTCAGGGAAGGTAGGAACTGAGAAGCCGAAACCCCAGCAATGAAGATCGCGGAGTAATCCACCTTACCCGTTCGCAAGTAGGCTTTACGCCTTGCAGCACTTCGCGGCTGTTCTTCTCAGGACTTGCGGACGGGTATTTCGCAAATGGAATTGAGAAGCCATGAGCAACAGAGAAAAGACGGCGGGAAAGACCGCAAACGGAAGCGCGGCGGGTGCCGCGCACAACAACAGGTTCACCGAGGACGGCGACCTCATCTACAGGCCGATAGCGTATCCGTTCGAGGTAGTCGAAGGCTCCGGCTACGTCGTGCAGACGCGGCTGTTCACGGACGAGGCAGGCGTGATCAACACGTCATTCCTCACGAAGGACGGCGGCGAGGCGCTTTTCTCCGATCAAGCACGAATATTCGACGACGCGAAGAGCGCCGCGAAGGCCGCCGCGAAGGTCAAGGACTACCCGGAGGAGCAGGAGGACGGGAACTTCTACCCGCGCGTCCTGAAGGTTCGGCTGTCGTGGATCGTGGAGGGCGTGGCGTTCGAGAGTGTCGTGCGCGAAATCGAGGGCGGCGCGAAGCTGAAAGGGGTGGCGTGATGAACGAGAACATTCATCTAATCATCATCTGCTTTCTGGCAGGGTTGCTGGGGCACAACATCAAGAGCCTTTCCCGCTACTACGCATTAAATGATGCCGTCGGCAATGCCCTTGAATTTTGCCAACGTCATTTGGGTGTTTCTTTGTTTTCTGTTGCAATTGCCGTTACGGGCTTTTCTTCTAATTTTATCTTTTCTTTTTGCGCCTTGCGTTTTGCGCGCCATTCTAGTTCTTTGTTTTTTGCTTTTTGAATAAGCATATAGATTGCAAAGTAAATGAGCGCGGCCAGAAGGTATGCGACCATACCTTCAATGCTCATGACGCTTGATTGTTTTGCAAATATCATTTTTTCACCCCTCCAAAATAAATCCGTCCGGTATGAGTGTCTAGTACCCGGTGGTCACCGGCGTGCTGATACCTTGGCGAACGGAGTAGCGCGGCAACGATGATGATTGTTATACATATCATGGCCGCGATTATTATTGCCTTGTTGCTTTTTAGCCAGTCTTGCGTGTTCATTGGTTTTCTCCTTTGGGTTGTTGTTCACTTTGTCACCTCGTTGAACTTCGATATTGAAGTCAAGAGATTGTTGATAGAGATTGTGGCGCGGTCTGCGCTTGTCTTCAGGTCGGCAATGCGCTTGTTCACCGAGCTCGTCATCTGTTGTTCTTCCGCAACAAATGTTGTCGGCAGTCCTAATATCCAGTCGGCAGAAACATTGTAATGCGAACACACTCGCACCACAAACTCTACCGAAGGTTTGCGTTCGCCACGCATATACAAGTCTACTGTTTGCGGGGTCATGCCGAGCAATCTTCCAAACTCGAAGTTTGAAAGGTCGTTTTGCAGCGTTTTGATGCGCCCTATAACATCTGTTAAATTTTTTAACATTTGCTATTGCCTCTTGATAACATTTGTTGTATACTATTCACCGCTCCCAACAAAAGGGAGTATCGGAAGTATAACAAAACAGGCTAACCAATGCTAGACAAAAGAGAGAAGGGCGCGTCCGCGCCCGCGCCCGACGCGAAAACGCGGGGCAAGCCCGTGAACATGAAGAGCCGCATCTGGCGCAAGGGCGTGAAGATCGACCGCCGCCGGAAGCCCCAGTGCGTCGCCGTCCGCGTTGGCGGCAAGGTGCGCGTCATCGGGCAGTCCGCCGCCGCGAAGTGGCTCGGCATGAGCCGCTGCACGCTAGTCGCCGCCGTCGCGGGGCGCAAGGACATCGCCGCCGAGACCGTCGCGCTCGTCCGCAGGGAGTACCCGGAACTGTTCAATCAGGAGGCGAAATGAGCGACACGCAGGAAAGGCTTGACGAGATTGCGGATGCTATAGCGCAGATGAAGTCCGCAGCCGAAACCGCCTCTCGCGCAATGGGCGACGATACGCAGAAGCATGTAATAGCCCTGAACCTTGGCATGATAATCGGCCTCGCCGTTCGCGCGGAAGGAATCGTGAAGGACGCGAAAAGGATTACAAACATAATAACAGGCAGTTGCTGAAAAACGAAAGGAACGACAGATGATAACCACATCGCAGATGTATTGGATTACGAGACTTGACGGCATCGTGACGCTGCTGGCTGTGTTGGCGAACTTTCTCTGTGTGGCCAGCACAGTCATTTTTATTTGTAAACGCAACGAATACTCCACCGTCAAGCAAAGGTCGTGGGACACCGACGAGATCATTGCCGCCAGGCGCAAGTTTGGGCATAAGTTGTACAAGGCAAGCCTCATGATGTTCCCCGTGGGCATTCTTCTTTTCATGCTCCTTGTGATGATCCCTACCACAAAGCAGATGGCGGCGATTCTCATCGTGCCGCGCATCGCCAACTCCGAGAAGGTGCAGGAGGCCGGAAACAAGCTTTACGATCTCGCCGTCGAATGGATGGACGAGCTGAAACCCAACAAAAACAAAGAAGGAACAAACAAATGATGACGAACGAAGAGAAGTACCCGAAGACCGAGGACGCGCTCGCCGCGTTCAGGAAGCACAAGGAAGAGTGTGAGTGCGACTGCGCTTTCGACAAGTGGCTGAAAATGCCGTGCGATGATGACATCGAGAAGGCAATCAAGGACATACCCAAAGGATTCGGCGTGTCATTGGCGGGGATTCTGGCTGGAACGCTAGTCGCAAGTGCCTTCGAAAAGAGACTTGCGGACACGCCGAAGACCGTTGCCGACGAGAATGCCGGCATCGAATGTCCGTTCTGCCATAAGAAGAACGGCAGCATAACGAGACCATTTATTTGCTGGGCATTTAAATGTCCAGATTGCGGAGCGAATGTCGGTAACGACAGCCCGGAAATCGCCACAAGCGAAAACGCATTCCGCAAGTGGTTCTCGCAGTTCAGCAACGAAGGAAAACGCTAGCCATGTACTTCTACTGGACGCGAGAATTCGTGAACGAGCGGCTGAAAATCGGGCTGTTCCAGTCCTACCGCCTCATTCCGGCCACGCCGTCGAAGCGCATCCGCTCCGACACGGTTCTTTCGCTCCTCAACCGCTCCCGCGTCGGCATTCGCGCGTCCATCGACAAACTCCCCGGCGACGGCTTTCTGCTGACGCCGGAGGAGACGGTCGCGCATTTCGCGGAGAGCGGGGTGACCGCCGCCGACCTGCGGCGCTGGACGCGCCGTTCGCGCAACCCCGCGCCGCACTTCCGCTTGAACAAAAAGACCGTCCGCTTTTCCGCCAACCTGCTCGACGGCTGGCTCGCGGAAACGTCCGTCCTGCGCGGCGCATGGCACAACAAAAACAAAAGGGCGACTGCATGACCGAAGCCGTCGAGAAGCGCGCAATCGCGTTCATCCGCACCATCGGCAACCGCTGCATGTCGTGCCTCCACCGTTCCGAAGAACGGTGCCGCAACTGCATTTCGTCGTGGGCGAACTCCATTCTGCGCGACTACGATAGCGAAACGACGCCGCAGCCCGACTACTCGCTGTCCGCGCGGATGGTGATGATCGCCGACGCGCTCGACAAGGCCGGGCGTCCGCTCTTCGCGTCGGAAATCGACCTTAAGAACCTCTGCACAAAGCAGCTCAAACGGTGGACGCTCCAGAAGATGATGCGTCTCGGATTCGTGCGCCGCTCGAAGACGTGCTGCACGGCGCATCTGTACCGCTACTCGCTCGTTCGCAGCAAGCCATTTCCCGTTTCGGCGGGGCAATCGAAAAAGTAAAATCCAAAATGAAAAAAGACACCATGAAACAGACAGCAATCCCGCAGGCGGCGACAACCGCCGTGGCAACCGCGCCGCAGGGCAGCACCGCCCTCGCGAACATCATCCCGATCAACGGCATGGAGGACATTTCGCGTCTCGGCCTCGCCGTCGCGAAGTCCGGCTGGTTCGGCAGCATCCCGCAGTCCACGGGCGAAATGATAGCGATGACGATGCTCCAGGAGCGCATCAGCCCCGTGACGTTCAAGAAGAAGTATCATATCATGGAAAACGGTTCGCTCTCCATTGCAAGCCGCGCGATCGTCAGCGCGTTCAAGCGGCTTGGCGGCAAGATGAAGCTGCACGAGGTCGGCAAGGACAAATGCGACATCACCTTCAGCTACGACGGAAACGAACTCCGCTACTGCGTCACGCTCCAGGAGTTTATCGACAACGGCGTGGCCGTTTCCAAGAGCACGGGCGCGCTCAAGGACAACTGGGCGAAATTCAGCGGCGACATGCTCTACGCACGCTGCTGCTCGTTCGCCATCCGCAAGGTATGCCCTGAAGCGGACGACGGTCTGTACACTTCCGAAGAGGTTGCGGACTTCGACGATGCGCCCGCCGCACCGAAGCCGGAGCCGGTTAAGATCGAAAAGTCCGAAGTCGTCTCGCGCCTCGCGAAGTCCGCGCCGTCGGCTTCCGCCCCCGAAATCCCCGCGCCTTCCGTCGATCCCGCATCCCTTCCTGACGCGGCGGGCGCAAGCCTGGCCGCTCCTGCCCCCATCATCGAGGCCAAAATCGTGGAGGATGCAAAACCGTCGTCCGATGCCACCGTCTGCCCAATTGCCGGCAACTTCTTCAACGTCCCTTTTGCGGAAATGATGCCGGACATTCTCGCCTTTGTTCTGATGCCCGAAACCGCCGCCCGCCACCCTGAACTCACGTCCGCGCACGTCGAGGCCGCGAAAGCCGCCGCCCGCGCAAAAGGAATGGAGGTGTAACATGGGCGACAATCTCCCCACCATCTACGACTTGGTTGTCGCGTCCGTCGCGCAGGAACTTGCCGACACGACCGCCGCCCTCGCGCCCATCGTCGCCGTGCAGAACGACGCCGACGCCCGCCGCGCGAAGAACGCCGTCAAGGCCGTCAAGGCCGTCGTGAATGTCATCGCCACCGCCCGGCTGGATGCCACGCGCAAGGCCGATGAGTGGAAGAAGCGCGTCATCGTCCAAGAGCGCGACTTCTGCGCCGCCGCCAACAAGGAGATCGACCGCGTGAACGGTCTCGTCGGCGCATACGTCGCCGCGAAGGCGCAGGCAGAGGAGGAAGCCCGCCGCGCCGAAGAGGCCCGACGCGCGGCTGAACTTGCCGAGGCCCGGCGCATCGCCGAGGCCGAAGCCGCGCTTACCGGCAAGGAGGTCGCCGTGCCCGTGCCCGTATCGGAGCGGGAGACTTCAGCGTCCAAGCCCATCGTGCAGGGCGTGACCGCCCGCACGGTTTGGACGTTCGACGTGACCGACCCCGACGCCGTGCCGCGCGCCTACTGCGCCCCGGACGAGAAGGCCATCCGCGCCTACATGGACGCGGCCAAGAAGTCCGGCGCGTCCATTGAATCCCTGTCCATTCCCGGCGTTGCGTTCCGCAAGGAAATCCGCGTCTAGCACTTCCCGTCTGCGGCATTCTCTTGTGTCTTGGCCGCAGACGGGAACTTTCAACCACAGACACGAAAAGAAACAAGCAGAAAGAAACAGACAATGAACACACCAACAGCAACAGCGGCAGTCAAACCCAAGCAGTACGACACCATCTACGAAGGCCCCGCGACCATCGTATCGACGGACGCGACAGACCTCCGTTTCACGGACGGCCTCACCAAAGAAGAGGCCGCTTCCGGCTTCATAGTCGTCTTGCGCGTCCAGCCGAAAGACGAGAAAATCAGCCAGCAGACAATCGAGCTGGAGTTCTCCGACCGGGAGGGGCGCGGGAACTACGTCGGCAAGAAGCAGAAGGACGTGACCCGCGAGGAACTGTTCGCGCACAAGCTCATCGGCGGACAGGACGCCGCCAGCGCGAACGTCGCGGAAATCTTCGACGCTTCCGTTGTCGGCAAGGAGATCATGGTGCGCGTCACCAAGACCACCGACCCCAACAAGAAGCCGGACAAGCAGGTGCGCGTGAATTGCTACCTTTCCAACCGTAGCCCCGCGCTCTCCGCCGCTGAACGCGCCCGCCGCATCGCGAAGCTCACGGGCCAGCCCGTGCCCGCTTCCGCGCCCGCCGCCGCGCCCGCTTCAACGCCCGTTACGGCCAACCCGTTCTAAGCTCCCATGTCTCAGCCATGCACGTCGTGATCGACACAAGAGAGCAAACGCCATGGGTATTCCCCGAAGGAGTCGATGTCTCCGTCGGGACGGTACGCCAGGGCGACTATGCCTTGCGTGGAGACAATGCGTTTTCCATTGAGCGGAAGTCACTCGCCGACTTTCGCGGCACGGTCGTGCGTGGCTGGGACCGTTTTCGGCGCGAACTCCTCCGCATGGATCTTGCCGGATTCGCGCAGAAGGTGATAATCGTCGAGGGCGACTTCGCCGATTACTGTTTCAAGGAACTGCCCGACGGCGAGGGCATCGAAGAGCCGTCCGCCGGAGCGGACGAGGTTTTCACGCCGTCCCTGGCCGCGCGCCGCGTGGCCGAACTCACCATCTTCCACCGCGTTGCCGTCCTTTTCGCCCGTGACGAGGGCATCGCCGCCGCGCTTGCGTTCCAGATTCTCCTCCAGCGGCAGAACCAGCTCACGGGCATTGTCAAACTCCCGAAAGACCAATGATCTCGTCCGCCACCCAGACAATCTCCTGCACCGTCTCCCGCGTCGTCCATCCGCGCGAGCCGTTCAGCGACGGACAGCCCCGCTTCTGCGTCCTGCTCACGTCCATCGGCAAGGCAACGGGGATGCTGCCCTTCTACCCCGAACAGGGAATGCGCCTCAAGCTCACCGGCGAACGCCGCGAGTGGAACGGCGAATTGCAGTTCCGCTTCTCCCGCGCACTGCACGACGCGCCCGCCGACCCCAAGGCTCTTCTCGATTACGTCGCAACCATCGCCAAGGGCGTAGGCCCCAAGACCGCCGAGAGGATTTGGGCGGACTACGGCGCCGACTGGCAAGCGCACATCGACGACCTCAAGCCGTCCGTCTCGCTTGCCCTGCGCCGCACGATGGACGCGCTCGCCGCGAACAAGGCGCGTTTCGACCTCACCGTGTACATGGTCTCTATCGGCGGCTCGCCGCGCATGGCGGACGCCGCGTGGGCCGCGTGGGGCGAGAATGCGTCCGCCACCATCGAGGCGAACCCCTACCTTCTCGCCACGCTCCCCGGCATCGGCTTCAAGACCGTTGACGGCGACATCCGCAGGCATTTCAAGATCAAGGACGAGGACATCCGCCGCGCCGTGGCCGCAATCGACTATGCCCTGCGCGAGCTGATGGAGCAGTCCGGCGATTCCGTCGTGCGGCGCGACGCGCTCTATTCGCAGTTCCACGACCTCGGCATTTCCCGCACCGTCGCATCTTTTGCGCTCGCCAAGCTCATCCGCGCCGAACGCATCCGCTACATCGGCATGGACGAGGTCACCACGTCCACCGTCGCAATGCACGAAGGCGATTTGTACCGCTATATCACGGATAACGCTTCCGGGGGTTCGGGGGCAACGCCCCCGTTGCCCTATGATGCAATCCGCGACATCAATGACGTCGTGTTTGATAAATCTCAAATCCTCGCCATCGCCGCCGCCACCACCAACCTCGGCCTCACAGTCATCAACGGCGGCGCCGGCGCGGGCAAGACCACCATCATCAAGGCCATCTGCCGCATCCTTGAGTATCGCGGCTGCGCCGTCTCGCTCTGCGCGTTCGCGGGCAAGGCCGCCGCGCGTCTGCGCGAGGCCACGGGCCACCACGCCTCCACCATCCACTCTATGCTCATGTACTCCGGCGACGGACTCGGCTTCACGGCGGGCAATCTCCATGGGCGCACGGTGATCGTGGACGAGGCTTCGATGGTGCCGTCCGCCCTGCTCTACGAAATCACGAAGCGCGACCCGGAGCGTCTTATTCTCGTCGGCGACCAGGCGCAGCTCCAGCCCGTCGGCATCGGCTCCCCTTTCCACGATGTTATCGACAGGTTGCCTACAGTTGTTCATACTTTGACGACGTGCTACCGCAACAAGGAGGCCGTGTTCGCCGCCGCCGCGAAGATCCGCAGCGGCGAAATGCCGGACGAGGGGAAGTCCGCGCGCGAGGAGTTCGCCGTCCGCCGGTTCGATTCGCCCGAAGCCGTCCATGCATTCATCGAAGAGGCGGTCAAGGCGGGCGAGATAGACTTCGACCAGGACCTTGTGCTTTCCCCGCGCAACGGCGAGGGCGAGGAGCCCGCCGCCGCAACGGTGAAGTCTCTCAACGCGGGCATACAGGCCATCGAGAACCCGCACGAGGACGGCGTGAAGTTCGCGCCGGAGGACCGCGTGATGTGTACCAAGAACTTTCCGAAGTTGGACATCTGGAACGGCACGACGGGCTGGATCACCCGCGTTGACCGCGACGGCAAGCCATTCTTCCTTCCCGACGACGCCGATTCCGAGTACGACGAAATCCGCCTTGGCGAGAAGGAGCAGCAGCAGGCTATCGCGCCCGCGTGGTGCCTCACCGTCCACAAGGCGCAGGGTTCGCAGTACCGCGACGTGTACGTTGTCTGCCTCCGCCGCGACGCGGCCCGGCTCTTCGACCGCTCCATGCTCTACACCGCCGTCACGCGCGCCAAGCGCAAGTGCGTCCTGCTCACGGACGACGGCATCGACCGAATCATCGGCGCGGTCCGCCGCCGCCGCACGTATCTTCAACTGCTGTTCAAGGGAGAGGCGTGATGGCGGTCGCGATATACGACTTCAACGAGATCAAGCGGCGCGTGACGTGCGAGGACTACCTCCGCGAACGCGGCGTGAAGGTCAGCGCGGGCCGCTGCGCCGCCACGTGGCGCGGCGGCAAGGGCCAGAACGTGTCCGTGGACGGCGCGGTATGGCACGACTTCAAAACCGACGAGGGCGGCTCCGTGCTCGACCTGTGCAAACAGGTCGAAGGCCTTTCCGACCTGCAGGACGCCGCCCGCGTCCTCGGCGAGCGCTTCAACATCGAGCCGAAGATCAAGACGCACAAGCCCGCCCCGCTCGTCACCCGTGCGCAGAAGCTCCTTGAAGCCGGCTACGTGCTGCAAGAAACCTACGACTACACGGATGCCGACGGCAAGCCCGTCTACTACGTGGACCGCTACCGCTGGCCAAATCCCTTCATCGAACCGCCGGACGGCAAGGCGAAGGAGTTTGTGCAGCGCACGCCCGAACACGAGGGGCTTGACCCCGACACGCCGCACCTCCTCTACCATCTTCCCGAAGTCGCCGCCGCGCAGGAGGTGTTTATCGTTGAAGGCGAGAAGGACGTTGAGACACTGCGCAAGTTGGGATTCGTCGCCACCACCAACTCCGGCGGCGCGTCCAAAAGCGGATCGTCCAAGTGGCCGGTGGAACTCAACGCCTGGTTCAAGAACAAGGACGTGACCATCATTGCGGACAACGACGAGCCGGGCAAGGCACACGCGCAGAACCTCGCCGCCATGCTCGCGCCCGTCGCGAAGTCCGTCCGCTCGTTCGCCGTATCGTCGCTCCCCAAGGGCGACGTGACCGATTGGGTGGAGAAGGAGGGCGGCACCGCCGAAGCTCTCCGCGCAGCCGTAGCCGCGCTCGTTCCCGTCGCGAAGCCCGACGACGAAGCCGCAGCCGTCGCCGCCGCGAAGCTCGCGAACGAGACTGCGCTTACGAACTACGTCTGGACGAACGAGGGCAAGAAGCGCAAGCCCGCGCCGATAAAGATTCTCGACATCGTGAAGGACATCCATACGCGCTTCCTTGGATTTCCCCGACTCGTCGGAAGCACTCTTTTCGACCACGACAGGGACACGAACGCGATCAACGAGCTGAAGAAGGAGTACGACCTTTTCTCGTGGATGCAGGAGAAGTCCGGCCATCCGATAGACTGGGAGCACGGAAGCCGCTTCACGTCGCGGCTGGAGCTCTATTCGTCACTCGTCCGCAACTCCGCCAAGTACGAGCGCATTTCCGACATCCCCGACTGGCCGATGCGCAAGGACGTCTACTATTCCTACCGCGACAAGCTCGTCCCCACGAAAGGACACGAAGCCTTCGACAAGATGGTTTCGTTCTTCCTGCCCGACGGGCGACTCAACGAGATTCTTCTCCGCGCGTTCGTTCTCGCCGTCCTGTACTACAAGCCGAACATCCCCCGCCCCTGCTGGATCATCGACTCCACCAACGGACAGGCCGCCGGCAAGACCACGCTCGTCGACATGATCAACATCCTTTTCAAGAACGAATCCATCAGCGTCCCGATTCGGATGCTCGACTTCCAGCCGGACGAGGTGTGCAAGCGTATCGTGTCCTTCCAGGGGCGTAACGCGAGAATATTCCTGCTTGACAACGTGCGCGGCAATTTCTCGTCCTCGTTCTTCGCAGATCTCGTCACGCGCAACTCCATTTCCGGACGCGCCCCCTACGGCACCGGGCACGAGACGCGCCCGAACGACCTCACCTACGTCATCACGTCCAACGCCGCCCGCGTCGATTCGGACATCGCGTCCCGCGCGTTCACCCTCTACCTCCGCAACCCGAAGGTGTTCGACAAGGGTTGGCGCACCAAGTTCTTCGACTTCATCCAGAAGTTCCGCTATTCGGTTTTCGCAGACTGCATCGACATCCTCGACGGCCCGTCCTTCTGCGACCGCGACGCCGCGCTCACGCGGACGCCAGAGTTCGAGTACGACGTGCTGGGCAAGTGCTGCCGCTCGAAGGAGGAATACCGCGCCGTGATCGACTTCATCGCCGAGACGCGCAAGAACATCAACGTGGAGAACGAGCTTGCGACGCTCGTGCAGGAGACGATAGAAATGCGCCTCGACGAAATCCTGAAGGCCGAGGGCGCGCACACAAACAACTCCATGCCGCAGCACCACGACATGGTTTGCGCGTGGATCCGCACGGCGGTAGTGGATTTCTGGCTCAAGAAGCAGCACCGCGTGGACGTGCAGACCCTTCGCAACATGGTGGACACGGGCAAGACGACGCGCTTTCTGAAGGGGCTGAAACAGTACCCCAAGTCCTCCAGGAGCGGCTGCCGCGCGTCCGGCATCCTCTACGTCGGGCGCAATCCGACGTGCCGATACGTCCCGATAATCAACATGAACAAGGAAAACGTCGCGGGGCTTCTCCCCGACAACGGCTGGTTCGACGATCCCGATTTCGTGGCGCAGGCCGTCGCCGCGCACAACAACGCGGCGTCCGCGCCCGCTGCGATCGACGCCGAATCCGCTTTGACGGCGGCGGAGCAATCCGCCGCGCCGTCCGCCGCCATCGAATCCGAAGACATTCCGCTGGAGGCCCTGCCGCTGTGAGTGCGCGAATCTTCTACAACAACCGCAACGAGGCGGCGTCCACCGACGGCACGCGCTGGTGGAGCGGCACGGATGCCGACGAGACTTCGATTTCCTTCGGGCTGCTCCAGCCTGTCTCCGCGCTGTTCCCGCCGCCCCGTCCCGGCGCAGCCGGCGCAATCCCGGATTCTTCCGTCGTCAAGGCCCGCACCGTGTTTATCGCCGCCCTGCGCAAGTCCGCGCCGGCGGTCGCTCCCGGCGACGATGCCGAACGCGCAATTCTCCGCAAGGCGTGGGACGACGCGACGGCGTTTGCCGCAGAGCACAAGGTGCTTGCATCCGCCGTTCCCGTGTTCGACGCGAAGCTTGGCGTCGTCGGAACCGCCGACGCGCTCGTGGCCGGTTCGGATGGCGCGACGTACCCCTGCTGCTACGCGCCGCAGAACTACGAATGGCGGGAGGAGCTGAATGTCGTGACGCATGTTCTCCATGCGGGTCTGCCGCTCGATTGCGCCGACGATCCTTTCGGGCGCTGGAAGCTCCGCGCTGTTGGACGCGCCCTGCTTGCGCTCGTCATGCGCAACGAGACGCCGTGGGCGGTCGCGAAGTGGAAGGAAGCGGCGTTTTGAGTTTCTGAGGTTCGGGGGCTTGCCCCGTCCTTTGCACAAAACACGAAAAGAAAGAAGCAAACATGAGAAGCAAATGCAGATACGAAGCCGCAGGCGACGCTCCGCCGTCGTTCGATGCGCTGGAAAGATTTATAGGCAGGGCGGAAGGCGTGGTCGCCAAAGCGCGTCCGGCAATCGCCGCCGCCGCCAAGACGGTGGACGAAACCGCCAAGGCCGTCTACGAGGCCATGCGCAAGGTTGCAAGCCTCCGGAGTCAGTACGAAGTGCTGTCCGTCATGGTGGACGGCCAGCGCACCGTCATGGGTGCGGTGCGCAAGTTCCGCGCCGAACAGACGCCCGACGAATACGCAATGGCCGTGGTCAAGGCGATATGCACCCCGTCCGTCCGCCAATGGGCGCGGCGTTGCCTGTCGCTGGTCAAGGACGGCGCGGCGGAAGCCGATCGCCTTGATGGGCGGATCGCGAAACTGTCCGTCCGGGCGAAAGACGGCGGCAACGAGGGCGGCAACGCCGAGACGCTTCTGATCGCGCTGAAACGCCGCCGTGACGTGCAGCGGAACCGGATAGCCCTTGCCGTCCGTAAGTTCCTTGAAGTCCGCCAATGCGTCATGATGACGCTTCTCGGAACGACGGAGCAGATTCTCAAAGCCGCGCAGGGACGTGTTTCCGCGTTGGATTTGGAGGCATATGCCATAGGAGACGTGGCAAGTCAAATTGATACTGCAGCCGCGAAAGCGGCCAGAAACGCCGTCAAGACGGACAGGAGACGGAAATGAGTGGAAAGAAGAAAGAGGTTGCAAGACCTGTCACGGACGGTGTGGTCGTCCGCGAAGCGGGTGCGCTGTGTCCCAAGAGTCTGGAAGAGATTGAAGAGCAAATCAAACTGCTTGCAGAGTTCGGACTGTCGCCCATGGCCGTAGAGTTCCGGCAGGTGGTGGTTCTGGAAAACGGAGAAAAGCGATTGCGCAAGCGCGAAAAGCCTCTCAAAATCTACCCGGACGAGAGCAAATACTTCACGCTCGCGAACGACACGCGGCTTCCGTCGGAGCGGATGTACCAGACGCGCCGGACGGGGCGGTACAACGATGAAGAGCGAGCGACCGCCGTCTCGTTCGTCGAAGTTAAGGAGACGCTGTTTTCGATCGCGGCGTTTCTCGCCCTGCTTCTCCCGTTTTGGCTGTTTTTGGCGGCGACGCCGGAACAGTCTAGTGCGGAAGCCGATCTCGCGGCGGCGCAACTCGGGCAAGTCCGGCTGCCTGAATGACGATTTCGGCCCTGCGGCGGTTTTCCCGTGTTTGCTTCGCCGCCGCAGGGTCTTTTGACAACCGAAGAAGCAAGCACGGAAAACCAGATAGACAAGAAAGCAAGCAAGCAATGAAAGAAGCAAGCAAGAGAGCATTGAAACGGACGGCGCTGACGCTGTTCGCGTTCGTGGCGGGGTGGCTGACGCTGCCCCTGTGGCCGATCATCTTCGCGGTGATGGTCTGGAACGACTGCATCGACGAGGAAGAGGAAGTGGAAGGAGGCGCGGCATGAGTCTCAAGGCGTACAAGGGATTCGACAAGGACATGCGTTGCCGCGGCTTCCAGTACAAGGAGGGCGAGACATACGAGACAGACAAGGCGGAAATCTGCGAATGCGGCTTCCACGCCTGCGAGAACCCGTTGGATTGTCTGCAATATTATGTGCCGAACAAGTCTGTGTACC
>JAFPNP010000378.1 GCA_017411125.1 Kiritimatiellia bacterium | reverse complement strand
GCAGCCCTTTTACTTTATGTCGTCGAGATCGGCGTCCGAAAAGGTAGAGATGAACTCGATCGGATAGCCCCTGTCGAGATCTTCCATCTTGTCCACCGTGCAGCTGCTGGCGGTCTGCATCGCGATGCGCTTGAGGTTGATTTTCGCCGGCGTCGTCCAGGTGAACTTCGCAAGCGAGACGAGAGCGTCCGGATCGTTCTCCGTGTCGGCCAGCACCGCGACGATCCGGCCGCCCTTGCCGAGACGCGCACGGGTTTCCACGGCGATGGTGCCGGAGGAGATCGCGTCCGTGACGATGCCGAGGCAAGGCACGAAGAAGTCGCCTACCATTCCGGCGGCGTAGACGCTCGACTTCGTCGGCGCGAACGCGACGATCGCAGATTCGACGACGAGGGTATTCGGTACGTCGGGGCTGTCGACGACGGTCACGCCGATGGCTTTTTCCTGCGCCTTGAATGCTTTGTAGTACGCCTTGCGCGCGAACTCCGCCAGTTCCTGGATGTCCTTGTCGGCGGTCGCGATGTTCTTTGCCAGCTCGTCCCAGGCATTGCCTTTCTGAAGATAGCTTGTTTCCACTGGCGCGATGTAGACGTGCTTGATGCCGGCGGACATGAGCGCGTCGAGATCGGCCCAGTAATAGTGGAATGGGCAGGAAGCGTCCATGCGACGGAGCTTCTCGTGGTGCGGAAGGAAGTCCGTCAGCGGAACCGGATCGGCTCGCATCACTGATGTGAGGAAGGACTTGCAGCCGACGAGCGCGAGGAGCGCCGTTACAACGAGGAGGAACTTTGTTTTGTACATATTCACCTTTCTTTTCTTGTTTTGTTGATTTCTTTGGGGTTGTTCGCTGCCGGGTATTGTGTCAAAAGTCGGCGGACATGTCAAGGGGCGGCGCGACGATTTGCGAGCGCTCGAACTCGTGGTACGGCCCGTCCGAGAAGGGACAGCGCACGATGTTTTCGCCCGCGAGCTTCATTGCGTCGGCCTCTTCCGGCGAGAGGAACACCTTGGCGTTCGGGAAACTCTTGAGGTGGTCCGTGTGGTCGGCGTGCTTGTGCGTGACGAGTATTTTCGTAACACGCGCTGGATCGATGCCCTCCGCTTTGAGGGCGTCCATGTAGTTGGATATGCGATCGCCCATGTACAGCGGGGCACCGAAAGTGCGCGGCTGGCTAAAGCCATCGTCCATGCCGGTGTCCGCCAGAATCACCTCGTCGTCGCGCCCGGCGTGTTTTCCGTCTTTTCCGTGTGGAGCCATGTGGTTGCGCCGCTCTTGCGCATTTGCGCCTGGCGGCACAGGCCGGCCTTTAGCCCGGGGCATCCCTGTGCGCATATTTGGCCGGGAACGCGTCCGTATGCCGCGCACGCCGGGTTTATCGCCACTACGCGGTATGTCTTGTGGCAAAGCTGGACAGGTTCGGGAAGTCCGTCGTACATCATGTGGAAAGCCTCGCCCAGTTTAGCCTCGATCTGTTCTTGTTCCGTCATTGCTTTTCCCTTTTATAATGGATTCGAACAGCTGAAAACTCGTTGCCGTCCACTATATCAAATCTGCGTTTTTCGCGCAAGACTATGACCGTGACGCGGCGTGCGCGGCATGTTTGACATTGATATGTGTAAATGCTATACTCCGAACCATGACGACATTAGTTGCAGACGAGACGGGACTTGCCGAGGCCGCTCGCGTGTTGAACGCGGGAGGCGTCGCCGTGATTCCTACCGATACTGTGTACGGACTCGCGGCGCGTCCCGATCGCGCGGAGGCCGTCCGCCGGCTCTACTCCATAAAGGGACGGCCGGACCGGAAGCCGGTCGCGCTGCTTGTCACGGACGCGGATGCGGCGGTCCGTTTTGTCGGCGACGTGGCGGCGGAGGTCGGCCGGCGGCATTGGCCGGGCGCTCTTACGGTCGTCGCGCAAGGCGAGGGCGTGCGCGTGCCGGACAACGATTGGACGCGGCGGCTCATTGCGGCGTGCGGCGGCGCGTTGCGCGTGACGAGCGCGAATCTTTCAGGACAACGCGCCGCGACGGACGCGCCGGAGGCGCTCGCGGATGTCGGTCTTTCCGCCGACGTCGTAGTGGACGGCGGCATTTCGCCAGGCGGGACGCCGTCTACTGTTGTGCGCGTCTTGCCGGACGGTTCGCCGGAGATACTGCGCCCCGGTCCGGTGGACATCGATGCTTTTGTTGGACAACACGAGAAAGGAAATGCATGAACATGACAGGAACGGTATTGCTGGCTGTTGCCATTTCGACGGCTGGAACGCTGTTCGCAGGAACGGCGCCGGCGGAAGAGGACGGTCCGGGCGCAGGGTGGCGGCTCAAGTGGTCGGACGAGTTCAAAGGCACGCAGCTCGATACCAACGTCTGGCGGCGCATACCGACCGGCAGCAGCGATTGGGACCGCCATATGTCCACCCGTCCCGACCTTGTCGTGGTTCGCGGCGGGGTTATAACGATGCGCGGCGTGAAGAACGACGGGCCGGACAAGGACAAGCATCCGTGGCTGACCGGCGGAATCGACAACCGCAACGGCCCGGACCGTTCGCTGATGTGGCAAGGGAAGGTTTTGATCCGCGCAAAGTTGCAGGACCACCAGAGGGGCGCGTGGCCGGCGCTTTGGATGTGCGGGGCGAGGCCGGACGCGAAAGGACGCGGCTATCCGTGGACTGGCGAGATAGACATCGTCGAGCGTCTCAACGGCGATCCCTTCGTGTACCATACCGTCCACTCCGGCTGGACGCTCAACAAGAAGCATCCCAACGAGCCGCGGCAAGGAGGGCGGGGCGCGATCCGCAAGGGCGACTGGAACGTCTACGGAATGGAGATCACTCCTACGGAACTCGTCTGGTCCGTGAACGGCAAGGTGACGCTGCGCTATCCGAAGACCGATTGCGGCGATCCGGACCAGTTCCCGTTTTCCGGGCCGTTTTTCTTCCTGCTTGACATGCAGCTTGGCGGCAAGTGGGTCGGCAAGGTGGCGATCGACACCTTGCCCGTCGAAATGTACATAGACTATATCCGCATTTATGAAAAGGTTCCATCCGAAACGATCCAGCCTTTTGAATCTCTGTTCCCTCTGAGCCGGACGCGCCTCACAGGAGGGCCGCTCCAGTGGCAGCAGGAACAGAACCGCAAGTATCTTCTGCGTCTGGAGCCGGATCGGTTGTTGAGCCGTTTTCGCAGCGAAGCCGGCTTGAAGCCGAAGGCCGCGCAATACGGTGGTTGGGAGTCGCCGAGGCACTGGCTCGACCTGCCCGGGGCGATACTTGGTTTCTACATGGCCGGAGCGGCGATGACGGTGGAGGCCACCGGCGACGAAGAACTGAAAAGAAGGCTTGAATACATAGTGGACGAGCTTGAGGCGGTGCAAAACGTCTATGGCGACGGGTATGCGCTCGCGATAAAAGGGCGGCAGAGCCTTTTCGACGAGATAGTATCCGGCAAGATCGACATCACCTACAATCCGAAGTCGCAATATGGATATATGGTGAATCGCCACTTCGCGCCGGTCTATACGCTGAACAAACTGCTTATCGGTCTTTGCCGTGTCCATGCCGCAACCGGAAGCGAAAAGGCGAGGCGCGTGTTTTTGCGCCTTTCGGATTGGTTCGGCGGGAAGGTCGTGGATAAACTTTCCGATGCGCAGTTGCAAAAACTCCTCGACTGCGAGAGCGGATCCATGCCCGAAACATACGTTGAGGCGTTTTTGATGACAGGCGACGAGAAGTACCGTCGTTGGGCAAGGCGCCTCTGCCACGAGCGGGCCCTCGCCCCGCTTGCCGACGGGAAGCTGTCGCATCTTGATTTTCACCACGGGAACAACGAGATACCGAAGTACACGGGCTTCGAGCGCGTCTATCGTGTCACAGGCGAGGAGCGGCTGCACAAGGCGATTTCGAACGCATGGCGCGCGTTCTCCGGCCTGCATTCGTGGGCGAACGGTGGAAACACGCTGGGCGAACATCTATTCCCCGAAACGATATTCAAAGAGAAACTCTTCCTCAATGGCGGGCCGGAGTCGTGCAATTCCGTTAACATGCTGCGCCAGACCGAGGCGCTGTTCCAGACAGAGCCGTCACCGGATAAAATTGACTTCTACGAGCGCGTCCTTTTCGATCATCTGCTTTCCACGCACGACCCCGTGCTGGGCCGTACCATCTACTATACGCCCGTGAAGCCTGGCGCATCGCGCACTTATTCGGACGAGTTCGACTCAATGTGGTGCTGCACCGGCACCGGATTCGAGGCGCCTGGAAAATATGCGCAGATGGTTTTCACCCATGCGCCGGACGAGAGCGCCGTGACGGTGCAGCTCTTCGCCCCGGCAATTCTAGACTGGAGGGAGCGCGGTGTGAAACTGCGGCAGGAGACGGCGTTCCCCTACGGCGAAACTTCGTGCATCAAGGTGGATGCCGTCGGTGTGGATGTTTGCTTCGCCATCAAGGTACGCCGCCCGTCGTGGGCGGGCGAGGGGTTCGCGGTATACGTGAACGGCGAGCCGCAGACGCGCATGGCGAATGGTTGCGTCGAGATCGTCCGGAACTGGAAGGCGGGCGACCGCATAGACGTGGAATTCCCGATGTCCTTGCGGGTCGAGAAACTGAGAGGATCGGATGAATATGTTGCGTTCTATTACGGGCCGACGCTTCTCGCGGGCGACTGTGGAAGCGGTGGAATGAAGTTGGGCGACTATATCGCCCGGCCGGCGCACAACCCTGCTTCAAGCTGGGCGAGAGACGCGCAGGTGCCGATGCCGACCGTTCCGGCCAAGGCGTTCGCCGATCCGGCGTGTTGCCTTGAGCGCACCGCTTGCGGGGCCGTCGCGTTCCGGCTGGCGGGAAGCGACCTAATTCTGAAGCCGATCTACGATCTGCATTTCAGCCACTACCACACTTACTTTAGAATGCTGAACGCAGAGGAGGAGCGGGCGTTCGCCGAGGCCGCCGCAAGGAAAGCCGACCTTTCGCGTTGCGCAACGGACAGCGTGAAGATTGGCGATGACGGCTCGGAGAAGGCGCACGGCCTTGCAGGAGTGAAAACGTCATCAGGCATCGGGCTGTACGGGAAGTACGGCGATTACAGGTGGCGCCATGCGCTTGGCGGCGGATCTTTCAGTTACAGGCTCGCCGTCGGCGGCAAACCCGGCGGGCGGACTCTAGTGGCGGAATACTACAAGCGCGAGTTTGGCAACAGGACGTTCGACGTACAGGTAGACGGCGTCACGATCCACACGGAAGTGTTAAAGGATTATGGGAAACCTGGTTTCAGGTTCGTGGAGATGTCCGTCCCCGAAGAGTTGTTGAAGGGCAAGAAGACGGTCGAGGTGAAACTGGCCGCCAAGCCCGGAAACATGGCCGGCGGTCTGTTCGGACTTTGGCTCGTTCCCTGACGGTGCGCGTACTTGCCTGCCAGTGTAGCCTTTTGCGCATGAACGTGTAGACAATGCAGAAAAGGAGCAGCAAGCAAGGAGGAACCCAATGAGTTTGAACATCGATACGATCCGTTCGCTTGACGCCAGCAAGACGTACTACATCGCCAATTCGACAGGCGAAATCAAGGAGGCCGGCGCCTGGCAGAAGTTCAAGTGCTTCTTCGGCATCGGCGACGGCCGCGACCGGCCTGCCGCTCGAAGCAGATGCGCACGACGCCTGTTCGCTGGAAAACGACGGCCTCGTAATCACGCTGCAGTACCGTCGGGAGTGCGACGACGTGGCGCTGTTCGCGCCCGTCACGGATCCTGACGCCGAACTTCCGTCCGAGACGCTGCGCAAGGCGCTCACTTTTCCTGCAGGCGTAGCTGGACGCGCGCATAGGCGACTTGCAACAGGGTACGGTCTGGTAGGGCGCGTTGTCTCCAACGCGCTATTGCGGGAGGGGTGCGCTCCCGTCCGTCCCGCGTTTTGCAATTGCCTCCGCACAACAATGACATTCATCAGATAAACGGATGGACACCAGATGAAATTGGCGACACGCTGATTGACACCTGTCGTGAATCTTGTTAAACTTTCGTCGCTTTTCCGTTGATGGCGTCATGCGTTGCAATGTGGCGCGGCAACAAAAATGATGACAAGAGGTATGATAGATTGCAGCATTTGCAAAGCGACGCGGACTGTCGGCACTGTTGGCCAGGGCGAAACGAATGCCGTCTGCAGTCGTCTGGCTTTGCCTGCCGACACGAAAGTTGGCTTCGCATGACCCATGTCATAGGCTTAGTTAGACAAAGGAGACATACAAAATGCAGACTGCAAACGACTACGAACAGTTCCTTGCCGAAGTCCGCAAGGAAACAGGCATCGAGGCGCTGACGGTCGACGAATCCGGCCTCGTCAACGTCCTCGTGAACGGCAAGTACAACCTCGGTCTCCATTTCATCGAGGCGACGGGCAAGATACTCTGCTTTGTCGAGGTCGCGACGCTCCCGCAGGACGCGCCGGCCGCCGTCTACCGCGACCTCCTCGCAGCCGGACTTTTCGGAGCGGAGACCGCCGGCGGCTACTTCGCGATGGAGAAGGAGACCGGAACGCTAGTCTACAACTACCTTTTCGATTTCGACAAGGCCTCCGCATCTCCCGCCGAGTTCGCCGCAACGCTCGAAAACATCCTGGCGCTCTGCGAAGCCTGGGACGAGCGGATACGCGAAGCTCTTGTAGCCGTCGACGTCTCGGACGCGCCGCAGAACGCGATAAAGGCATAAGGATAAAGGTATATAAGATAAAGGCATAAATTATATATCGTTGCCCGGCGGATGTAACTTTGCATCCGCCAATGGGTAATAGGGTTGAAAGGAGACAAATCCAATGGCTATTTCAATCGATGTGTTCAAGAATCTCGCCAACGCGTCCTGGAGGGACGGGCGCAAGCTCGTCGTTCATGGCGAGGGCGACCAGGCGACCGCCCGCCTCGGCTCGTTCATGTTTTCTCCGGGCAAGGCGGAGAACGCCGCCACCATGAAGGCTTTCAAGGAGGCTCTCGAGGCCGAATACGGCGTGTTCGGCACCCATGCGTTCGACAGCTTCCTCGCCACGCGCGATCTGCGCGGCAAGGGATTGCGCGTGAGCGGCGTC
>JAFPNP010000377.1 GCA_017411125.1 Kiritimatiellia bacterium | reverse complement strand
TTCTGCCGGATAGAGCCGTTCGATTGGGACGGCGACGGGCTTGAAAATACGGTCGATCCAGACCCGCTCGTCGCCGGGCCGGACGCGCACGGCACGAACGACGAATGGTACGACGCGGTGTGTTCGGGCGTCGCGAACTCCAACGCCTACTACTTCGTCGATGTCGTGGCGGAGCGCGGCCCAGCGCCTGTTTTCTTCACGGGCGACCGCGAATCGCGTCTTGGCGATCCCGTCGTCGTCGCGCTAGCGGGCGAGACGAACCGCGTCCCGCTTCTGATGGGCGTTGAATACGCTGTAACGTCGTCCGTGCCGCTCGACGTTTGGGCGGAAGATGATTACGCGACCATCGTTACGAACAATGCGCGCAATTACACGATCTCGTGGCCGCTGTCGTTTGGCGTATCCGTATCGCAGGGCGGCGGATATTCAATCGACGTGCAGCCGTTCGATCCGGGCGGCGGGTTTTCGTGGGCGCGGCGGCGCGTTGAGGACAACGCGCCCTACCAGACAGCGCGTGTCCTCGCGCGCCGAGACGGCGATACGGTTGGATGCGCCTACACTTCCGCAAGCAACTGGGTTGGCTTCACGTGCGGGTCGCTCGGCGACTGCGGCTGTCACGGATGTTCGGTGGACGGGACGTGCTCCATCGAAGATGCGCTGTTCGCGCTGCCGTCGGTATGGTGCGGATGCGTGGCGGTAGAGAACGAACCGCGCGAAACAAATTTGTCGGTCTCGGTATCCTTCGACAAGCCGGTCGTGTTCTACGAGGACGCCTACACGAACGCGCCGGGCGACGTGGTCGCGAAACGCTCCACCCGGACGACGCTTTCGATATCGGCATGCGGCGGCGCGTCGGGCGGAGTGCTGAGCGTCTCGGCGCGGAACCTCGGCAAACTGGTCCGTGTTGGAGGCAATGCGGTTTCGATTCCCTACGAAGCCGTCGTCCCTTCGAACGCGACCGTGTCGCTCTCGGTCGAATACGAGGCGTCGGCGCACAGCGACTTCGAAGGAGACATATCCGTATCGGCGACAGTGTTTCAGAGTGCGGGCGGAAGCGTCAGCGATTCCGCGTCTGTCACGGCGGTGAAAATACAGCTTAATGCTTTGGTTGCAGCGCCTCTTGATGGAAACACCTCAAGGCATGAATATGGCATCGGAGAAATTGTGACTTGCAAGCACTGTCCAAACGATTTGCCGGTGTCCTGGAAATGCCAGGCAGGTCGTCCAAACGTGGAATACTTGCAGCCATAGATGAATTGCCCAAAAGGATCAGTTGCCGTCGCTGGCGAGAGACCAATGGATTCGCTTATAGCAACATTTGCTGTGTTGTACGGCAAATGGACGATATTGATGATAGAATCCGTTATACAAGTGCTTATACCAACAAGATAGTGGAAATCATGCCTATTGTCGTAACTGTTCGCACGCCGGAGTCGTTGGAGGCTTGGCGCATAAGTGTCGAGAACTATGTCGACTTGGTTCGATGGGGTTTTGCGCTTATGAGCGAGAATATGCCAATGGATGTGAACATGTGGGATTTCCTCCTTGGACCGATGGCTCTAATACGTCGGGAAATTGACGCTCACAAAAGATGGTTGATTTCCCAAGGCATGGATTCGAGGCGTATCGAGAAAGCTTATCATGTGCGGATGTTGGAAGACTTGGTGGATAATTGCCGTCGAGAGATTGGCACTTGCTGGTATGAAGTGGCAAAAAAACGCATGTCTGCACAACAGTTGAAGAATGTGCGCCAGAGAATTGTTGTTGCATTTGGTGACTTGCCACAAGAGATTGAGGGAAATTGAAGTGCATGACGAAAACATCGTCGGTACTGGCAGTGGTTCAGAATGGCGATGCCGCACGGTAAATTGTCCAAACAACGAAATCGTTACGGACAACGCGCCCTGCCAAGCGCAGTCCTCCAGATTCGCAAGCAGCACTTTCGCAGAACCGCAGGATTTGATATAATCTCGCCATGGACAGAACAGCAGCACCAGAACAGAAAGAAGAACTGTACCGCATTGACGACCTGCACGTGACCTACCGCAGGCCGGGAGCGAAGCCCGTGGAAGCCGTGCGAGGCGTGTCGTTCAGCCTGAGCGCTGGCGAGACGCTTGGCATTGTCGGCGAATCGGGAAGCGGGAAATCCACGATTGCCAAGACGCTCATGCTGCTGCAGCCGTCGTCCGGAGGAACCATCCTCTTCCGCGGCAAAGACCTCGCGTCGTTCACCGAGGCCGACCGCAGGCAGTACCGCCGCGACGTGCAGATGGTGTTCCAAGACGCCGTGGGGTCGCTCAATCCGCGCATGACGATCCGGCAGGCGCTGGACGAAGTGCGCTCGCTCCAGCCGGAGCCGGGGCCTGCGGCGGAAGAGCTGCTCGACCGCGTCGGACTTTCGAAGGCCGTTCTCGACCAGTATCCGCGCGAGCTTTCCGGCGGACAATGCCAGCGGGCGAGTTTCGCCCGCGCGCTGGCGGTGAACCCGAAAGTGCTCGTCGCGGACGAGCCGGTCTCGGCATTGGATGTTTCGGTGCAGGCGCGCATTCTCAACCTGATGCGAGATCTGCGCCGCGAACTAGGGCTTGCGATTCTGCTGATCGCGCACGACCTCTCGGTGGTGCGCAACGTGTGCGACCGCGTATGCGTGATGCACAAGGGCCTGTTCGAGGATGCAGGCCCGGCGGAGAACGTGTTCGACAACCCGCAGTCGGATTACACGAAGAACCTGCTTGCCGCCGTGCCGGACGTGCGGCGCTCCCTGGCGGACCGCGTCAAAGCGCGGCGGTGATTGCAGCGAGAAGGTCGGCGTATGATTCATACGCCTGCAAGTCTGGATTCGCGGCTTTGATCGCGTCCGTGCTGCGGAAAAGGAATCCGGCCTTCCCAGCGCGTATCATCGCGATGTCGTTGAAGCTGTCGCCGCTTGCAATCGTCTCGAAGCCGATCGACTGCAGGGCGCGTACCGTGGCGAGCTTGCTGTTGGGCACGCGCATCCCGTACCCTGTTATCATCCCGTCGGGCGCGACGTCGAGTGTGTTGCAGAAAAGGGTCGGCCATCCCAGCTTTTCCATGAGGGGCGTCGCGAATTGTTCGAACGTGTCGCTGACCAATATCACCTGCGTGCGGGCGCGGAGCGCGTCAAGAAATTCGCGTGCGCCAGGAAGCGGATCGATCGTGCCTATGACCTTCCGTATCTCGTTGAGTCCCAGACCGTGCTCCTTGAGGAGCTCCAGCCGACGGCGCATGAGCTTGTCGTAGTCTGGTTCGTCTCGCGTGGTCCGACGCAGTTCCGGGATGCCGGCGGCGTTGGCGAACGCGATCCAGATTTCTGGCAGAAGCACGCCCTCGACATCAAGGCATACGATGTTCATTTTGTTGTCCCCTTTTTCGTTTGGTTCAAAACAAGCCCCCGGACCGGCAGACAATCAGTCACCGTTCGACCTTGGCGCCTTCGGGTCCGCCGCCGGGGAAATCCTTTTTTCACGGATAGTCGGCCGGCGCCGTCAGGATTTCGCATCCATCGTCCGTTATCGCGACGGTGTGCTCCCAGTGGGCGGCCATGCAGTGGTCCGCCGTGATGACGGTCCAGCCGTTGCCAGGATCGACGTATGTCTTGGCTCCTTTTTTAGTGAGCGTTATCATCGGCTCTATGGCGATCGTCATGCCGGGCTTGAGAATCAGCTTCGTGCCGGGCTTGCCGTAGTTGGGCACTTCCGGGTCTTCGTGGACGGTGCGTCCGACGCCGTGCCCGATCCAGTCGCGCACAACGCCGAATCCAGCATCTTCGGCGACTTTCTGTATGGCGTAGCCGACGTCGCCCAGATGCACGCCCGGTCCGGCGGCGGCGATGCCCGCGGCGAGGCATTTCTTTGTCGTCTCGACGAGGCGTATTACCTCGGGATCCGTCACGCCAACCATTACGGTGCGGCTCGTATCGCCGTTGTATCCTTGCGTGAACACGCCGACGTCGCACTTGACGAGGTCGCCCGGCATGATCATGCGGTCGCCGGGAATGCCGTGGATCACCTCGTCGTTCAGGCTGACGCACAGGAACCCCGGAAAACCGCCGTAGCCGAAGAAGCTGGCCTTGACATTGTTGCGGACGCAGTAGTCGCGCACGAGCGCGTCGATGTCCGAAGTCCTCATGCCCGGCTCGACGGCGGATGCGCAGATGTCGCGTATCTCGGCGCTCATGCGGCACGCCACGCGCATCCTGTCGATCTGGGCCTTTGTCTTGATATCGACTTTCATGGTCTTACATCGCCGCAAGGAACGCGGCGGCGACGTTGTCCACGCCGGTCGTGCCGTCCACGGAGCGAAGCAGCCCTTTCTCCTTGTAATAGGCGATCAGCGGTTCGGTCTGCTGGTGGTATACGACGAGGCGGTCCTTCACCGTTTCGGGATTGTCGTCCTTGCGGATTACGAGCTTTTCGCCGCATGCGTCGCATATGCCCTCGACCTTCGGCGGAAGATTGCGCACGTGGTAGCCGGCCTTGCATTTGGGGCAGGTGCGGCGGCCCGCGATACGGTCCTGGATGATGCCGTCCGGCACGTCGATGAGCACGGCGCTTCTCACCGGGGCGCCCATTTCGTCGAGAATCCGCGCCTGCGCGAGGTTGCGGGGAAAACCGTCAAGCAGCATGGTGACGTCGCCGGTGGTCTCCGCCACGACGTCCTTGATCATTGTCGCAATCAGCGCGTCCGGCACGAGCTTTCCGGCTTCCATGAAATCCTTGGCCTGCTTTCCGGCCTCCGTGCCTTTCGCGACGGCGCCGCGCAGAAGGTCGCCGCTCGATACGTGCTTCAAATTTCCGTTTTTGGCGGCAAGCGCTCCCGCCACGGTGCCTTTCCCCGAACCCGGGGCTCCCAGAAGAATTACTATGTCCATAGGCGGTATAGTATACCAAATTTTCAGGATTGGTAAACAACAAGATTGGGCCGCCCTGCGATGCAGAGCGGCCCATGCGTCCGGTTTGCCGGCCGGAAGGCTTACGCCTTCACGACCTTGCCCGACTTGATGCAGCGGGCGCACACCGTCTTGCGGCAAGTGTTGCCCTTGCCGTCGGTCACGCGCACCGTGTGCAGGTTCGGCAGGAAGCGGCGCTTCGAGATGCCGGTCGTATGCAGACCGATGCCGCCCTTGTACTTGGGTGAACCCTTGCGGACGATCGAGCGTCCGGCAGAAGGGCCTTTCCCGCAGATGTCACATACTCTGGACATTGTTCCTATCCTTTCCTTGTGAAGTTACTTGTCGGATTCGCCGGGCTGCCACTCGACGGACTGCGACTGGAACGCGTCGTCGAACGCCGCGCCCAGGCTGCCGAAGTCCACGCTGCTGGACGCGGAACTCGTCGCGCCCTCCTGCGTGGAGGTTTCCGCCTCGAGTTCCTTGACCTGTTCCTCGGTCATGTTGACCGCGGTCATGGAAAGTCCGATGCGGCGTTCCTTGCGGTCCAGCTTGACCACGCGGGCCTCGATTTCCTGGCCTTCCTTCAGCACGTCCTTCACGTGCGTGACGCGATCCTCGGAAATCTGCGAAATGTGCACCAGGCCGTCCACGCCGTCCTCGAGCTCGACGAACGCGCCGAACGACGCGATCTTCGAGATCTTGCCCTTGACGAGCTTGCCGACAGGATATTTGGCCGTGATTTCGCCCCACGGATCCGTCTGGGCCTTCTTGAGGCTGAGCGAGATGCGCTGCTCCTTCGGGTCCACCGACTCGACGATAGCTTCGACCTCTTCGCCCTTGGTGAGGCACTCGGAAGGACGGTTGATCTTGCGCGTCCAGGACATGTCCGAAATGTGGATCATGCCGTCGATGCCCTCTTCGAGCTCGATGAACGCGCCGTAGTTCGTGAAGTTGCGGACCTTGCCCTTCACGCGGCTGCCGACGGGATAGCGGTCCACCACGGTGTCCCACGGATTCTCCTGCGTCTGGCGGATGCCGAGCGCGATCTTCTGGTTTTCCGCATCGACCTGCAGCACCGCGACGAGCACTTCGTCGCCGACGTTGAGCATGTCGCTCGGACGCGCCACGCGCTTCGTCCAGCTGAACTCGCTGATGTGGACGAGGCCCTCGATTCCCGGAGCGATCTCCACGAACGCGCCGTATGCGGCGAGGTTCACGACCTTGCCCATCACGCGGCTGCCGACCGGGAACTTCTCCACGATCGTCGTCCAGGGATTCTCGGTGGTCTGCTTGAGGCCGAGGGAGATGCGTTCCTTTTCGCGGTCGACGTCGAGCACCATGACTTCGAGCTCCTGCCCGACCTTGAGCACCTCGCTCGGATGCTTGACGCGGCCCCAGCTCATGTCCGTGATGTGGAGGAGGCCGTCGATGCCGTCCAGATCGATGAACGCGCCGAAGTCGGTGATGTTCTTGACCTTGCCCTTGCGCACTTCGCCCTTCTGGAGCGAGGCGAGCAGCTCGGCGCGCTTTTCGGCCATCGTGCCCTCGATGAGCTCGCGGCGGCTGACGATGATGTTCTTGCGCTCGTTGGAGATCTTGATGACCTTGAACTCGTAGGTCTGGCCGATGTAGCCGGCGAGATCGCGCACGGGCGAAACGTCGACCTGCGAACCGGGAAGGAACGCCTCGACGCCGTCGATATCGACCAGAAGGCCGCCGTGGACCTGCGCCTGGATCGTTCCGGTGACGACGCACCCTTCGGTGTACTGTTCAAGAACCTTAGCCCAGCGGATCTGGATGTCGGCGGCCTTCTTGGAGAGGCTCACCATTCCGGTCTTGTCGTTCTCGACCTCGCGCACGAGGACCTGTATCGTTTCGCCCGGCTTTGCTGCGGCGGGATCGGTGAACTCGCTCAAGTCCACCTTGCCTTCGCTCTTGTAGCCGATGTCGACGAACACGTCGTTGTCTTTTACGACCGTGATTTTTCCTTCGACGATCTTGCCGGTCTTGATCGTCTTCGTCTGCCCTGCGCTGCTTGCGAGCAGCTCCGCCATCGCTTCGGACTTCGGAGCGGGCGGGGTTGGTTTGCGGATAGCCATTTTGTTTTCTTTGTTTGTTTTCGAACGCGGTTTTCTGCCGTGCCTTTCCCGTAGTTGGGCAAAGGAACACATAGTATATCAAATTTTGGGCGGTTGTGGCAATACCCCGCGTGCAAGAAGATCCTGCACTATCATCCGGGCGTCCGTCTCGAAATTCCCCTTGACGAACCACTTGAGGAAATTCTGCTCGTGCAGGAAAAGCTCCTTGAGCGAAACGCCCTTCTTCTTGCCGAAGTTTATGCGCCATTCGCCGTTCTGCCAGCGTATCAGCCCCGTGCGGTCGGCGTTCAGCGGATCGCGGGGGACGAGGAACTCGTCCATCTCCGCCGTAGTCTTCGGCAGGTCTCCGTATTTCTCGAGCTGCGCCTTGAGCACGTCCAGCGTCGCCTTTGCGTCCGCTTCCGCCCCGTGCGCGCCGACGTGGTCGCGACCGCAGTAGAAGCGCACGGCGGCGGAGAGGTCCCGCGGCTCCTTCTTGTGGTATATGCGCTGCACGTCCACGTGCCGGCGTCCGCCGGAATCGAAGTTGATCCCGGCGCGCGCGAACTCCTCTTCGAGGCACGGCACGTCGAAGCGGTCGCTGTTGAAGCCGGCGAGGTCGCAGCCCCTGAAGAACTCCTCGATCTCGGCGGCCTTGTCGGCGAACGTCGGACAATCCTTCACCACGTCGTCGGAGATTCCGTGTATCGCCGTGGTCTCGGGCGGAATCGGCACGCCGGGGTTGAGCAGCCAGCATTTGGAAGCCTCGGATCCGTCCGGCTCCACCCTGATCGCGGCAAGCTCTATTATGCGGTCCTGCCGGGCGTTCACGCCCGTGGACTCGATGTCGAACACGACGAGAGGCCTGTCCAGCTGCAATTGGAGTTTCATGGCTTGCGAGCCGGCGCGGCCCTTTCCCCCCCCGGAAAAGGCCGCGCCATCTTGCGTCACTTGACGATCTTGCGCCCGCGCACGCCCGCCGCCGTCGCGGCGTTGGCCTTGGCCTTCTCGTGCGGACGGAGCGAACGCACCGCCGCTCCCGCCTGCCACATTTCGCCGTCGTGCATTTCCTGCAGTTTGGCCGCCATGAATTCCTTGTAGTCGGGACGGCCGGTGTCGCGGATGACTTCCTTGGCCTCCTTCATGGTCTTGACGCTGGCGTAGAGCTTTTTGAACACGGGCTCCACGGCCTTGCGGAAGATCGGACGCCACTTGAGCGCGCCGTGCTGCGCCGTCTGCGAGCAGTTGGAGTACATCCAGTCCATGCCGTTCTCGTCCACGAGGCGGATGAGCGACTGCGTGAGCTCCTCGCACGTCTCGTTGAACGCCTCGCTCGGGCTGTGGCCGTTCGCGCGGAGAGTGTAGAACTGGGCTTCCATCACGCCGCAGAGCGCACCCATGAGGATGCCGCGCTCGCCGACGAGGTCGCTCGTGACTTCGCGCTCGAACGTCGTCGGGAAGAGGTAGCCGGAACCCACGGCGATGCCGATCGCGATGGTGAGCTCGCGCGTCTTGGCTTCGTCCGCGCCGTTCGCCTCGTAGGCGTAGGAGCTGTTGATGCCGGCGCCCGAAAGGAAATTGCGGCGCACGGACGTGCCGGATCCCTTGGGCGCGACCATCACGAGCATGACGCCTTTCTGCGGCTTGATGCCCGTGAGCTTGTTGTAGACGTAGCCGAAGCCGTGCGAGAAGTAGAGCGCCTTGCCCGGCGTCACGTACTTTTCGATCGACTTCCAGATGGCCGGCTGCGACGCGTCGGACGTCAGCATCATGATCACGTCGCCCTTTTCCGCCGCCTCTTCGATGGAGAACAGCGTCTTGCCGGGCACCCAGCCGTCCTTGATCGCGCGCTTCCAGCTGGAGTTCGCGTTCGTGGATTTGCGCTGGCCGACGATCACGTTGATGCCGTTGTCGCGCATGTTGAGCGCCTGCCCCGGTCCCTGTATGCCGTAGCCGAGCACCGCGATCGTCTTGCCCTTGAGGACCTTCTGGGCCTTTTTGAGCGGGAATTCCTTGCGCGTCACGATTGGCTCGACGACGCCTCCAAAGTTGATATCCATCTTTTCTTTACTCCTTTTTGATTCCGCCAAGCGGCGAATGGCGAATATTGTACCACAACGGACGGGATTGGACAATCTCAATGTTGCGGCGGACGCGTTCTTGCGCGCCGCCGATTCAGCACCAGCGGGCGAGAGACTTCGCGGCGGCGAGAACGTCGGGCGCGCCGCCGGCGACGACCCGCGCGACCTCTGCCGCAACGGCGTCCGCCTGCGCGTCGCCGCACGCCGCCACGTAGATCTTCGCGTGGCCGGTCCGCCTGTACGCCTTGTCCGTGACGTCAAGTTCCTCGACGAGCTTCTCGCCGGGACGGATGCCCGTGAACTCGATGCGTATGTCGCGTCCCGGCGCATAGCCCGCCTGCCGGATCATCTCCTCGGCGAGATCGAGCATCAGGACGGGCCGCCCCATGTCGAGCGTGTACACGCACCCGCCGCCGTCCGGCAGCACGGCGGTGGAAAGCACCAGCCCCACGGCCTCTGACACCGTCATGAAGTAGCGCTTCATCCGCCTGTCGGTCACGGTCACCGGCCCTCCGTTCGCGATCTGCTCTTCCCAGAGAGGCACGACGCTTCCGCTGGAACCGAGCACGTTGCCGAAACGCACTGCGGAAAACACCGTGCCGCCGCCGTTCAGTCCGAGGAGAAGGATTTCGGCAAGGCGCTTCGATATGCCCATGACGCTCACAGGGTTCACCGCCTTGTCCGTGGAAATCATCACGAACTTGGCCACGCCGTACTCGCGCGCCGTTTCGCCGAGGCGGCGCGTGACGAGCGTGTTGTTGCGCAAACCCTCCAGCGGGTTCGCCTCGACCATCGGCACGTGCTTGTAGGCGGCGGCGTGCAGGACCACTTCCGGGCGGTACTTCGCGAACACGCCGCGCATCCGCCCGATGTCGCCGGCGTCCGCCATCTCCGGCACGCACACGCTTTCCGGCACGCGCCGCGCGATTTCGTAGAGGGCGTTCTCGCCGCGCTCCACCATCACCACGCGCGACGCGCCGAGCGCGACGACCTGGCGCACGAGCTCTGAACCGATCGTGCCACCCGCGCCCGTCACGAGAACGCGCTTGCCCCTGTAGTAGGCCCGCGTGGCGTCGTCCACCGGCGGCGCCTCGCGGCGCTTCAGAAGCCTGGCCTCGCGCTTGCGGGCGTTCACGTAGAGCGTCCAGAGCCAGCGGACGACGAGAAGCCCGACGGCGGAAAGCACGCCGTTTATGAGCGTGATCGAATACGGCGGGCGGATGTACAGGTGTTCGTTTTGCGGAAGGAACACGCGCATCAGCGTGAGCGCGGCGACGCTCGCGGCGAACGCGCCCGCGAAACGCGGCAGGTCGCGGGCGTGCAGACGCCACCGGCGGGCGCAGTCGAAGAAGAGGAGCATGGCGGTTTGGACGCTCCACACCGTGAAGAAACTCAGCCATGCGCCGCGCCAGCCCCAGACCGGCTCCGCGAACTCGAAACGCAGCGCGAACGACGCCGCGAACGACGCCGCCATCACGACGGCGTCTGCGGCCGCACCCGCAAACATCCACGCCAAACCGCGCACGGCGGCGAGTCTTGACTTCCTGTCCTGTCGCATAGACATTGCACCAGAGACACATGGTATCACATCGCCGCGCCAAAATCAAGCGCCGCCGCACTGGAGTTTACCCATTTTTGGGCGAGGTTCGATTGGCGGGCGAAAAAAACGCGGCAACCGCCCGCCGTTTTTCGGTAGAATACCGACTTGCAATACAAACAAGACAAGGAGGTTGCCACGCCATGAATGATACCAAAATCGCGCTGAAGCTCTGGTCGTCTCGCTCTCCCGGCTTCAAGGGCGAGAACGACGAGGTGCTGAAGATCATAAGGGCGGCGTACGCCGCGACGGGGGGCAAGGGCACGGTCGTATACGACAGAGGGGGCGAGCGGCATACGCAATCGCGGACGGCATAAAGCGGGCGTTCACCCGTTTCGGGAAATGGGTGCGCACGGCGGCGGGCACCATCGCCAAAGCCCACGGCGTCCCGGCGTCCCAACTCCTGCCGGGCTTTGCCGAACTCCTTGACACCGACGACGGATAGCCGTTTCGGACGCGAAACGCCGAAAACCACATCCCGAAACGCACTTTAGCCTTTATTTACTAGGGTGCGGCGCATTCCCACGCTCAAAAAATGGGTAAACTCCAGCCATCAATGTTTCAATTTGCCTGACAGGCCCTTCTTCTCCGCATCGGCGAAGTTGAGCAGGTTGTTGTCGCGCCAGGCAAGGCTTCCGGCGCTCTTGCCTGAAGAATAAAGCGTCGCCTTTGGCGAGTTCTTTGAAAAACGGCATCCCGTGACGATGAGATTGCCGCCTTCATGGCGGAACACCGTCGGGTTGTCCATTTTGAAATGCCAGTTGTTGTAGTAGGCGCAGTTGAAAATCCGCGCGTCCCTGCAGACCCGGAAGCCTGTCATGGCCGTGTCGGCGTAGCAGTTCTCAAGTACCGCGTCCGACCCTTGGAGGTCGAACGCAACGGAGTTTTCGAGCATTTCCCTGATTTCCGTTCCCGGCTTCTTTACCCTGCCGCCCCAGACGTGGCAGCGGGTGAAGCGGTTTGACCATCTCATGTCGCGTATGCCCGTCGTGTAGTCGACCACCACGATGTCCGTGAAGTGCGAGTCGCCGATGTACGTTAGAAGTCCCACGTTGCCCGCAAGGCCGGGCTTGTCGCAGATGAAATAGAGGTTGTTCGCGACGATTTCG
>JAFPNP010000376.1 GCA_017411125.1 Kiritimatiellia bacterium | reverse complement strand
GCCAACTCCATCGGTCTTGGCGAAAAACCTCGCAAGTATGATTTTTCGGATTTGATCGGGAAAGTCAAATTCGAAGAAGACCCCGTTGCGTATCAAAGGAGAATTCGCGATGAATGGTAAGCGATATCTGCTTGACACCAACGCTTTCATTCAGTTGTTGTCCGGTAACGATTCGGTGCGGGCAATCATCGACGACGCGGAGTTCCTTTCTACTTCCGTGATTTGTAAATTGGAGTTTCTTTCGTATCCTAAACTCGACACCGAAACGCGCAATGCTAAACTAGGCAGCAAATACTGCTGGCAGCACGGCGGCGCGGATGGTGAAAATCAAGCATGGTTGAAGATTTCCAGAATTCGTCCGCTGCGGCGAATGAATTTCTGGTATAATAGCACGCAGCAAACGATAGGAAGGAGGATACAAGATGTGCATCATGGTTGATCTGCCTCCCGCGATGGCGCAGGAGGCGCGGGAGTACGCGACCGTCCGGGGGACGACCCTAGAGCGGATGGTGTTTGATTGTCTAAAATCGGAACTTGCAAAGCGACATGAAGCGGATAAAATCCAGGCCATCAGGCATCGTGGACTGCCTCCTCGCGTCAGGGCATTGCGAGGAAGTTTGCGTCTTCCTCGTGATTTCGCGGGAAAGTCATACAAGGAAATGAAGGATGAGTACTTCGCTGATAAATACGGAGAACTTGCATGAAGGTGTTCTTTGACACGAACATCTTGATAGACTTCTTGGCAGAGCGCGAGCCTTTTGTGGATGACGCGGCATTGATTCTTGGAATGTGCGAGCAGAAGGAAATCAGTGGATGTTTTACGGCGCTTTCCGCCTGTAACATCGTCTATGTCCTGCGAAAGTCCTTTGATGGCGGCGAACTGCGCAATCGCGTGACGGAATTGTCGGAAATACTTGAAATGATAGACACTCGGTCGGTAGAAGTCAAGGCGGCATTGACGAGCGGGGATTCTGATTTTGAGGATGCGGTACAACGAATCTGTGCAGAGGAAAACAGTGTGGATGTTATTATAACTCGCGACAAGACTGGGTTTGCGAGCAAGAAGATTTCCGTGATGAATCCAACGGAGTTCATTGACAAGATTGAAGCGGGATGTCCAGGTTTCCATTTCGTCAACACCAACCAAGGAGAGAAGGCAAATGAGCAAACTGCATAAAACGTGCAAAATCAGGGGGGACGTAGTTTAGCCGCTTTCCTCCGCAACGGAGGTGCCGCGATAGCCGCGTTGTGCGTTGCAACGGCGCTCGTCAATGGTTGTGCAGTTATATCCAACGATTAACACTTCCAACGTCAATCGAAGGTGGAAGTGAAGACATACCCCCTCTAACCCCATGACCTACACCATCTATAACGCCGATATGATCGCCGCAGGGCGCACGGGAATGCATCCTGTGGGCGCGGCGTTTGCGATGGGAGATGGGCAGGAGCTGTATTCGTATTTGCGGATAGAGGAAAACAGCGGCAAACGGCTTCGCGACGGCGAGCGACTTCTCGCGCGAGCGGCCCAGTGCCTTCGCGGCGGCCTTCACGCCTGCGGCGAGCCTGTCCACGGGGAGCCTCCGCCCGATGACGCCGGTGGACGCGACCAGCACGAGGGAGGGGTCGATTCCCAGCTCGCCGGCCGTGACGAGCGCGGAGAACTCCGCGTCCTTCAGTCCGGCCTCACCGGTGCACGCGTTCGCGCATCCCGAGTTTGCGAGTATCGCCTGTATACGCCCGGACTTGACCACTCTGCGGTCGTAGACGACGGGCGCCGCCGCCACCTTGTTGGTGGTGAACATCGCAGCCGCCGCGCACGGCGCGTCGGCGACGACGAGCGCGACGTCGTCGCGCCCTGCGTACTTGATCGCGGCCGCGGCCGCCTTGAAGCCCTTTGCGGAGCATACTCCGCCGTCTATAGTCTTTATCTTCAATTTTTCCATTGTCGTATATTACATCACAACAAGTCGTTGTTGTCTCGCCTATCTTTCCTGCGATCGCAATTGGTGTCGCAAAATTGGATAATGGCTGTTTCCATAATTCCACAATTCCATAATAGCCAAGATGCCAGATTCACGGAAGTTGAAAAACAATCTTTTGTTCTGACATAATACTCGTATGTGAACACCCTGACGAAGATGCAAGAAGCGCGGAAGTAATGACAACACTGTTTTGTTGTGGTAAAATATTCAAAGGGGGAAAGGCCATGACAAACGTAGGGGTTGTGAAGGTCGGGAAGCGGCATTGACAAACACAAGGAGAACAAGATGCAATCTCTCAAAGAGCTGTATAGAATAGGGCGGGGACCGAGCTCCAGCCACACGATGGGCCCGGCGTTCGTCGCCGCGGAATTCCTCGCGGCGACTAAGGGGCTTGGCGCCGTCAGGTATGAAGTCGAGCTTTGGGATTCGCTTGCCGCGACCGGTCGCGGACACTTCACCGACAGGGCCGTGAAGGACGTCCTCGGCGCGAAGAGGACGAAGATCGTCTGGAAGCCCGACGTCGGCGACGAGTTCCACCCGAACGGCATGCGCTTTACCGCCTTCGACGCCCGCGGCGCGAAGGTCGCCGAGCGCGTGGCGTATTCCATCGGCGGAGGGGCGATTGCCGAGAAGGGGTGTCTGGCGCGGTCGAAGCCAGTCTATCGGCACAGGAACATGACGGAGATCGTCAATGCGGCGACGCGGGCGGGGATGCCGCTCTGGCAGATTGTCGAAGACGCAGAGGGGCCGGAGATATGGAGCTTTCTCAAATGCGTGCATTCCACGATGATGTCCGCAATCGAACGGGGGCTCGCGGCGGACGGCGTGCTTCCCGGGGGACTGCGTCTGCCGCGAAAGGCGCGGGCGATCTACATCAAGGCGAAGATGCAGTCCGAGACCATGCGCCGCACGGGGTTTCTCGTCGCATACGCGCACGCCGTGAGCGAGGAGAACGCTTCGCTGGGCGAGATCGTGACGGCGCCGACGTGCGGGTCGTGCGGCGTTCTGCCGTCCGTCATCAGGTATCTTGGCGACTCGCTCGGGAGCTCGGAGATCGAGCGGCTGCACGCGCTCGCCGTCGCGGGCCTGGTCGGGAACGTCGTCAAGCGCAACGGCTCCATATCTGGAGCGGAAGTCGGATGCCAGGGAGAGGTGGGCGTCGCGTGCGCGATGGCGAGCGCGGCGGCGGCGTACCTCATGGGCGGCAGCCCCCGCCAGTGCGAGTGCGCGGCGGAGATCGGACTTGAGCACTTCCTCGGCCTGACGTGCGACCCGGTGAAGGGGCTCGTGCAGATACCGTGCATAGAGCGGAACGCGCTTGCGGCGACGCGCGCCGTCGTGGCCGGCGAGATGAGCGTACTCTCCGACGGTGCCCACGTCGTCTCGTTCGACACGGTGGTGAAGACGATGCTCGAGACGGGACACGACCTGCCGCGCCTCTACCGCGAGACTTCCGTCGGCGGGCTGTCGCGCTTCGTGCGGCGCTGACGCTCGGTAAAACGGGAAAGGCGCAAGCGTAGATGCGCCCGCCGCGTGCAGGCCGCGCTCGCCCCGTACAAGGGCCTCAATTCCCACCCCCTC
The DNA here is from genome assembly GCA_017411125.1 of Kiritimatiellia bacterium. Lineage (GTDB taxonomy): Bacteria > Verrucomicrobiota > Kiritimatiellia > RFP12 > UBA1067 > RUG572. The sequence continues at coordinate 164 of JAFPNP010000376.1, read as the reverse complement.
ACCAAGGAGACGGAGGAAATCAAGGGCCTGATGTACGACCTTCTGGAAAAGGAGGGCAGCATAAGCGGCGAGGTCGGGTTTATCGGGCTGGGCGCCGCGCTCAGCGAGCTTGCCGCAGCCAACGACGCGTTGTCCGAGAAGTACAATGCGCGTACGGACGCGGG
>JAFPNP010000375.1 GCA_017411125.1 Kiritimatiellia bacterium | reverse complement strand
GGAAAGCACATATCTTGCGGAGCTCGCGAAACGTTCCCAACTATTCGACGGAATCGGAGCAGAAAACCTTTCAGCACTGTTTTCGTGCCTTGGCGCACGGCGTGTGCGTCTTGCGAAAGGTGAACTGCTCTTGCGTACAGGCGAAAAGGCAGATCGCTTCGGCATAGTCCTTTCCGGCTCGCTTGCCGTCTCGACATACGATACAGACGGCAAGCGGACGCTGATCAAGCTGATAAAAGCTCCGGAAGTCGTCGCCGCTGCGCAGGCGCTGTCGGGCGCGGACGTGATCAGCGTTGACGTGGAGGCAAACGAGGACAGCGTAGTGCTGTTGCTTAAGGCCGCACGCATCGTCACGCCGTGCGAAAACGCCTGCGCGTTCCACGCCCGCCTCGTCAGGAACATCATGCGCACGCTCGCAGCGAAGACTCTCGAACTGAACCGCAAGATCGAGATCCTGTCGCATCGTTCCACCCAGGATCGGCTGATGGCCTATCTGCGCGCCGTGGCGCAGCAGAAATGTACAGTAGAATTCGACATTCCTTTCGACCGTCAGCAGCTCGCGGACTACCTCTGCGTCGAGCGAAGCGCGCTTTCAGCGGAAATCAGCCGACTATCCAAGCTCGGTCTGATCATGTCGCGCAAAAACCACTTCGCCGTCCCTACCAGATCTTGCAACTACCTCAGAATAAATCAAAGCTGACTGACGAGTTGGAGAATCTTGTCGCGGGTGGCGTCAGTCTTCTGCTCGTCGATCTTCGCGGTGACAATGCCGGCGTCCTGAACGCCCCAGTAACTCTGGATGCCGTGATACTCCCCGATTGCGCCGTCGTACACGTTGGGCGAATAGGACGAGAGCAACATCGCCATCTTCTTCACCTTTGGCGGCTTGTTCATGTTGTAGATGCGCTGGATCGGCGCCTGGATCTGCGCGGACATCGTGAAGTAGTAGATCGGTGCGGCAAGCACAAGCACCTCCGCCTCCGCCAACAGCGGATAGAGCTCCTGCATGTCGTCCTTCTGGATGCACGCGCCGTTGCCCTTGCCGTGGCAGTATTCGCAGGCAAGGCAGCCCGCGATCTTCTTGTGCGCGACATCGACGAGCGTGACTTCGTGCCCCGCCGCCTCCGCAGCCTTGCGGCATTCCTCGGCCATCCACGCCGTGTTGCCGTTCGCCCTCGGCGAACCTTGAAGTATGAGTACTTTCATTTGTCTTTCTCCTTTTGGTTTGTTGATCTTAAACTCTTCATTTCGATTTCCCGCGCCATGTTATAGTTCACGCTGAGGCGCGGAGAGGCATAAAACAGTCCCATTTTTCCATCTACTTCGTCGCCTCGGCGTACGCCTTGTCGTCCACGGGCTCGCACCATTCGTTGGACTGTTCCGTGCCAGGCACTTCGAGGGCGATGTGCTGGAACCACGAATCAGGCGCGGCTCCGTGCCAGTGCTTGACGTTCGCGGGGATGTTCACCGTATCGCCTTTCTTGAGCCGGCGCGCCGGTTTGCCCCATTCCTGATAGAAGCCCTCGCCGGCCGTGACGATGAGCATCTGCCCGCCGCCTGTTTTTGCGTGGTGGATGTGCCAGTTGTTGCGGCATCCCGGCTCGAACGTGACCCCGAACGCGGGAACCTGGTCGAGCGTCAGCTTGTGGAGATAACTTTTCCCGATAAAATACTTGGCGTACGCGGTGTTCAGCTCGCCCACGGAAATGGGTGACCAGTCGGACGGGAGATCGGTGGGATTGCGCGGCAACTGAACGCGCCGTACAATCGCCTGCGCCTGCGCGTCCGTCACGCCGTTTACCTTTCCGATGGCGATATGCGCCTTCATCTGCGGTTCCGTCTCGGGACGCGCCGCAAGCGCGGCGATCGTCACAAGTTCGCGCGTCCGCCAATCAAGCGCGTCGCGCTGGACGATATCGCCAAAGAGGTGGGACTTGAGGTATTCGTCAAGTTGCGGATGGAAATCAAAGAGTGCACCCTTCACCGGCCCGCCGCAGAGCTTGGTCTGATTCGCCGTACCGTCTCTAAGCGCATTGTAATCCATCTTGAACGGAGAATTGCCGCGGCCTTCGGCAGGTTTGACATCTTTCGCGACCTTCATCAACGTCGCCGCGGCGTTGAGAGCGCGGGGAAAACCGCAGTAGGCGTAAAGCTGCCCGACGAGTTCCTTCGCCTCGTTGAGCGTCAGCCCGGCGTCGAATCCCGCCTTGAACGCCGCGCCGAGCTTGTCCTGCTCGCCGCGCGCCGTCCACGCGCCGATGTCGACGATTGCCGTCTCCTTGGCGGTGAGTTCCGCCGCACCTGCCATAAGCGCACTGGCCATTGCCATTCCTCCTATAATGAGTTTATTCATTGTGTTTATCTTTATTGTTGTGGAATCATTGCGGCTTGACGTAGCCCATGCGCTGGATGTCCTCGTCCGTGCGGTTGCCGTGGATGATGATGTGCGAAAGCGCTTCCTCCACTTCAGCAAGTTCGTCGGGCGAGAGGGACACGTCCGCCGCGCCGAGGTTTTCCTCGATGCGCGCGTCTGAGCGCATGCCGGGAATCGGCACGACATGCGGCCACTTGGCGAGCATCCACGCGAGGGCGAGCTGCGCCTTT
>JAFPNP010000374.1 GCA_017411125.1 Kiritimatiellia bacterium | reverse complement strand
CGGCGCTCAAGATGTCGAACGGATTCAGGAATCCGCTCGCAGACGCCGTCTTTGTGGTAGGCATGGCTTTGAGCGTGTGGCTTCTGGCCGTCGCCATGAAAACAATTCCGATGGGAACGGCCTATGCCGTCTGGACGGGCATCGGCGCAATCGGCGGCGTGTTGGTTGGCATCATAGCATTTGGCGAATCCGCCTCCGCTCTGCGCATCGCCTCCGCCGCGCTCATCGTCGCGGGAATCGTCGGGCTCAAACTCGCCGCGAAATGACCCGGATGGACGGCAATAGAATAACCATGCTCGGCACCGGAAACGCGCTTGCGACGCGGTGTGCTACAACACATGCTTCGCACTGCACAGCGCCGCAAGATGCGCTCTTCTCGTCGATGCCGGGGGGGGGGAATGGAATCCTGTCGCAGTTGGAACGCGCCGGGCTGCGGAAAGAGGAAATGCACGATATCTTTGTCACGCACGCGCACACTGACCATCTGCTCGGTGTGATATGGCTTGTCGCATGGCGCTCCAGTTCAAATACAATCTGAATGTATGGAGCCATGCAAAGGTGCTGACGCTCCTCGATGGCATTTGTCGACAGATCCTGCCGCAAAATGAAGTGCCGCGTCTTGACGACCTCGTCGTGTTTCATCAATTGGAAGGTGGTGGGATATTTCACGTCGGCGATATGCGTCTCCAATGCTTCGACATACATTCGTCGAAGGAGTCGCAGTTCGGCTTCACGGCAACCTTCACAAACGGTTTGCGTCTTTGCTGTCTCGGTGACGAGCCTTTCAATCTCCTTTGCCGAGGATATGCACAGGGAGCGGATTGGTTGATGCACGAGGCGTTCTGCGCCTACGCCGACCGCGAGCGTTTCCAACCCTACGAGAAAAGCCACAGCACCGCACGTGATGCGGGGCTGAACGCATATGAGCTTCGGGCGGGAAACCTCATTCTGTACCACACTGAAGACCGCACGCTGGAAACACGCTCCGAGCGGTATGCGCATGAAGCGCGAGAGGCGTTTACAGGCAATATCATCGTTCCCGATGACCTCCAGACCATCCTGCTTGATTGACGAGACTCGAAAGAACAATAACGCGCTTGACGGTATGCATGTAGTATGTTTTTTCATACTAATTGTACTGCAACGGTCGTTCTGGTATATTGTGCGCCATGTCAACGACAAATACCACTTTACCGTACCGCGAATTCGTAAAGCGCATGACGTCCGGCGAAGGCGTGGCGACGCCTGACGGCGGCTGCCCCGTAGGAATCGCGCTCGACGTTTTCGCGGACGTTGGAAGGCCGACGTTCTCTACCGTCTCTGCACGGGCGTCGCGGGTTTCGGCGAACTCCAGCGGCAACTGCCTGGCGTGACCCGCGCCATGCTCTCCTCCACCCTCAAGGAACTCGAGTGCGAGGGCGTCATCCGCCGCCGCGCATTGATGGACGGCAAGGTGAAGCGCTCCGAGTACACGTTGACTGAAAAAGGCAAAGACCTCTATCCCGTCTTCTACGCCCTCATGAAGTGGGGCTGGAAACACTCTCAAATCAAAGGAACTGAAAAATGAAGAACAGAATCTGCAATATCCTCGGAATCGAAAAACCCGTCATCCAGGGGCCGATGGTGTGGCTCACGGACGCGAAACTCGCCGCCGCCGTCTCGAACGCGGGCGGCCTCGGCAGTCTCGGACCGAATGCCGGCCAGACCTCGGTCACGCGCGACCCCGGCGAAACCGCCGAACGCATGAGGGCGGAAATCCGCAAGGTACGTGAACTCACGGACAAGCCGTTTTCGGTCAATGTCCTTCCGATGTCGAACGGAATTGACGTGTTTACGCCGCCGATGCTCAAGGTCATCTTCGAGGAGAAGGTCCCCGTCGTCACCTACGTCGGTGATGTGAAAAAGGAACTTTTCGACGAAATCAAGTCGCACAGCATCAAGATCGTCTATCGTTCTCTGAATCCCTCCCCCGCGGAGGCGGCGTTTGCGGAGGAATGCGGCGCGGATATCGTCGTCGCGACGGGCTTCGACGAGGGTGGCACGCTTCCGAACATGACGCTCGGAACCTTCTCGATAGTTCCGCTCATCGTCGACGCCGTGAAGTCCGTTCCTGTCATGGCGGCGGGCGGCATCTATGATCGGCGATCCTTCAACGCGGCGCTTGCGCTCGGCGCGGAAGGCGTCTATTGCGGCACGGCGTTTCTCATGTCCGAGGAAAGCCGCATGGCGGCGAACGTCAAGGAGGCGGTTCTCAAGGCGAACGCGAAGGACCTTCTTCTCTTCCGCATGATTCCCGCCTACTACCGTTCGCTTCCGGGTGCGCTCGCAAACAAGCTCGTCGAGATGGACAGGGCGGGCGCGACGAACGAGGAGCTGGGCAAGGCGATGGGCGGCTTCGCCAATCTGCGCAAGGGAATGCTCGAAGGCGATATGGAAGGGGGCTACGTTTCCGTCGGACACGCCATCAGCTTCATCCACGAAATAAAGTCCGCCGCGCAGATCATCGCCGACATGACGCTGGATATGGAATAAGAGCGATGGTCAATCTGAACGTCGCCACTCGGCGGGGGACGGTGCTGAACGGAGCACTGTTTTCCGCGCCGGGGAAGGCGGATGTTCTCGTGATAGCAATCACGGGCATACACGGGAATTTCTATTCCAATCCGTTCTACTACGATATTGGAGACGCGCTGAACGCCGCCGGTATCGACTTCGCCTACGCACAGACGCGCAATGCGTTTGGCGTCATCAGGACGCGAAACGTCCTAACAAAGAAGGAGGAAGTTATTGGCTCGTGGAATGAGCGTTTTGCCGACACGGACGAAGATATTGCCGCCTATCTCGACGAGGCCGAACGGCGCGGCGGCCGTATAGCGGCCTGGCCCGGATACCTCGCGGCCTGTCTGCTCTTTCCGGCCCTGGCCGCGCCCGCGCCCTGGACCGCCCCCATCGCGCTGGT
>JAFPNP010000373.1 GCA_017411125.1 Kiritimatiellia bacterium | reverse complement strand
CGGCAAGATATACCGCAACGACCGCTTCACCGCCCGTACCGTGTTCAGCGGGTGGGACGTGTTCCGCAGCGAAATGCCGCTCCTTACCCTCGTGCGCCCGGACGTCGTGAACGATCTGGTCTCGTCCATGATGCGATGGATGGAATTGGGGCCGCGCACGTTCCTGCCCGTGTTCGACATCTTCGGATGCACGTCGGGCTGCATGCTCGGCAACCCCATTATCCCTGTCATGGCGGACGCATACGAGAAGGGCATCCGCGACTACGACGTGGATCTGGCGTGGAAGATGGCCGACCATACTTCGCGTGTCAACGGAAACGACGGACGTGGATGGTCGCCGCAAGGCTGTGGAATCTCCCACACGCTCGAATACGCATACGACGACTGGTGCATGGGAAAGCTCGCCGAAATGCAGGGGCGCAAAGAGGACGCGAAACGCTACTACGAACGTGCCGGATGGTACAGGAACATCTGGAGCGAAGAGGTAAAGTGGATGCGCCAGCGCAACGCGGACGGCACGTGGGCGCCGTGGCGCGGTCGCCACGTCCACGGACAGGGCGCGATAGAGTCGAATCCCTGGCAGCAGGGATGGTTCGTTCCGCACGACGTCTACGGGCTGATGACGCTCATGGGCGGAGAAAAGAAGTTCGCCGACGAGCTTGAACTGTTCTTCGACAAGGCGCCCGCGACATTTCTCTGGGGCGATTGCTACAATCATCCGAACGAGGTCACGCATCTCGTACCGTTCATGTTTCCGTTCTGCGGCAAGCCCTGGCTTACGCAGAAGTGGACGCGCAGGATATGCGAAGGCGCCTACGGAAACGAGGTCTACGGCTATGTTGGCAACGAGGACGAAGGGCAGATGAGCGCATGGTACATACTGGCGGCGAGCGGACTTCACCCTGCCTGCCCCGGAAGCGGCGTGTGGATCGTGACAAGCCCGGTGTTCCCTGAAATCTCGTTCCGGCTGGATCCGAAGTACGCGAAGGGCGGGCGGTTCACCGTGCGGGCGAACGGCGTGTCGAAGGCGAACGTCTACATCCGTTCCGCGAAATTGAACGGCAAGCCGCTCGACAGGATGTGGATCGCCACGAAGGAAGTCAGGGACGGCGGAATGCTTGAACTTGAAATGGGCGCGGAACCGGCGAAGAACGCCTTCCCCGTGCGCCCGCCAAGCACGATGCCCCGGTAGGGCGCGGCGTCGTTGCGCCGGCTAGAACACGCGGTTGCAGATTTCCGCCGCGCTGTTGAGGCAGCTGCGGCGGTCGCCCGGCGTCTTGGAAACCGGGAAGCGGATTCCGGCGAAGTCGAGCTTGTGGTGGTTCGCCCCGCTGACGTAGCGGAAGCCCAGCTTCTCCAGCTCGGCTATCGCGGAATCGTCGATGAACGATCCGGCGTCTTTCATGATCTGTTTCACTGCATCGCGCCTGCGGGCGAGTTCGCCAGTGCGGGCGTTGGCGAACAGGATAGCTTCCAGAATCCGGGCGCGGCGGTCGCGTCCGCCGGCGTCCGCCGCCTTCTGCGCGTCCGCCAGCGCTTCCAGCAGGTGTTCGCGGATTTCGCCCGTGAATTTCTCTGTCACGCCGTCCGGCTTTTCCAGCAGAACGGCCGATGAAAGCGAAGTGCGCTGCGCCTCGGCGAGCAACGCCTGCAGCCGTTCGATCTCCCGCTCGCCGTCGGCGATTTTATCCAGCAGCGCGGGGTCGTGCCTCGGAACGGATTTCTCGCGTTCAAGCGCTTCCTGGGAGATGGCGAGTTCGCGCTTGACGGCCTCGGATTCCTCTTTGGCGGCGGCAAGCGCGTTGTTCGCCGTCTCCAGCGACTCTTTCGCTTCGGCCAGTTCGAGCGCAAGGGCCTCGACGACCGCTTTCTGGTTTTCGATTTCCTCGTTGAGCGCCTCGCGTTCGGCGGCGAACGCGTCGGCCGCCTGTTCGGCATGCACGCGCGCCACGGTGGCGGGCGTGACGACGGTGGTGCGGCGAGGTTTCGGCCTGCCATTTGCCGGATTCGCGTCGCCAAGCAGCGACGCGAAATAGTCGGCGGGGTTGGATGGTTCGTTGCTCATTCAGCGCCGCGTGAACTTTACGATGAAACCGCCGCCGACGGACATCGGAACGGAAACCTTGTCGCCCGGCTTGACGGTTTTCGTCTCGTGGATGTAGTGCGAGGGTTCGGCGGCGCAGTCGGGCGCGTCGCGGAAGATTTCCGCATACCATTCGCCGCCGCCTAGGAACGAGGTGTCCACCGCGTACGGGCGCGGCGTCTTCGTGCAAAGTCCGGCGGCGTACCAGCTGCCGTCCTTTGCCTTGCGCGCGACCGCGGCCACCGTTCCGGGATCGCCGGGAAGGCCGACCGTCGCATCCCACGTGACGGGCACTCCGGCCATGAAGCGGAAGCACTCTTCGTTCTTCTCGTAGTTTGTCGGGGAGTCGCAAAGCATCTGGAGATAAGCTTCGTACAAGGCCATCATCGCCATCTGGTGGCAGCGCGTGCCGACGGAACCGGGGAAGCGGGCGCCTTCGCCAGCCGTGTACTTTCCGTATGGGAGGTTTATCATCGCGCCGGGGGTGTAGTCCATCGGGCCGGCCGTGAGGCGCAGGAAGAAGCACGCGACGTCGTTCATCGCCATGTCTTTGTCCGCCGGCGCCCACTTCATCTGCTCCAGGCCGTGTATGCCTTCGTAGTTGAGAATGTTCGGATACGTGCGGTTGAGGCCGACGGGGCGGTACGCGCCGTGGTAATCGAGCAGAAGCCTGTGCTTGGCGCAGACTTTGGCGAACTTCTCGAGGAACGTCGCCACCTCGGCGTCGCCGCGGTCCATGAAGTCCACTTTGAAGCCTTTGACGCCGAGCTTGGCAAAGTGCGAGGCTACGCGCTCTTCTTCGCCGTATACTTGCGCCCACGCCATCCAGAGGATGATGCCGACGTTGCGCTGCTTCGCGTAGTCGATGAGGTGCGTCACGTCGACGTCCGCATGGAATTTCCAGATGTTGAGCTGCTCGCTCCATCCCTCGTCGAAGATCACGTACTCGACGCCCGTCTTGGCGGCGAAGTCGATGAAGCGCTCGTAGGTCTTCGTGTTGCAGCCGCCGTTGGCGGGCACGCGGCGGTTGTCGAAACAGTTCCACCAGTCCCATGCCACCTTGCCGGGCTTGACCCACGAGAAGTCGGCGTCCTTGTCGGCCGGCGTGCCGAGGGCGTACACGATGTCCGCTTCGCAGAGCTTCGAGGGCGCGTCCGCAAGCACGAACACGCGCCACGGCAGCGCGCGAGGCGTTTCGGCCTTGACGAGGTAGTCCTCGTGTTCGGTCACGCGCACCCAGCGTCCGCCTGTCTTCAGCCCGCGTTCGCGTCCCCATCCTCCTACGCGCTCCGTGGCTTTCGGCGCGCGCTCCATTTCCGGGAGCATCCGTGCGCCGGACGCGTTCTGTTCCACCTCGCGGAAGTTCCACACCGGGTAGTCGTGCAGGTCGGTTTCGGTCACGGCCACGGTCTGCCCGCCGGTCGTGTAGACGAAGGGCAGGTAGTATATCTTCTTTGGATCGTTCGGCAGTGTCGCCATTGCGGAGTACTCCGGCATCGTCTCTTCGCATCCCCACCGTCCGTAGGTATTGCGGTTGAACCAGCACCGTGCGCCTTCCGGCACGGTGAGCGCGGCGCCCTCGCCAGTCACCGTCGCCGCCTTGTTCAGTTCGAAGCGCCAGGCCACGCCGTCCGCCCGCGCTGCGAGGGATACGGCGAAGTCGCCGAAGTCCACTCTCGTGAAACGGGCGGAGAGGTCGACGGACGCCTTTTTGTAGACCGGCGTCTGCAGTGTTGCGTTTTCGGCGCGTTCCGCGACGCCCGCCGGTTTCGCGTCCTTGCGGCACGTGCCGTCGAGCCTGATGCCGATTTCCGTCTTCGGAACGACGGGCATGCCGTCGCGCAGCACCTCGTATGCAAGAGGTCCGGCGTAGAGCCTGATTTCGTTCCGCGCGAAGCGGGCGGACGCGGCAAGCGAATCCGCCGCCGCCGATCCCGCGCATCCGGCCGCTGCCGCCGCCATTGCCGCAATTGAAGTCAAGTGTTTCATGTCAATATCCTCGTGTCTTGTTTTCAGGGGTTTCCGCAGTATGCGGACGAAGCTATTTCTGCGGCGGAACGTGGCCGGTGAGGCGTATCAGTTCCGCCTCCGCTATCTCGCCGGCGTAGAACGCCTTCACGCGCGCGCCGAGGGCGCTGGCGAAGCCGCCGGCGGCGTCCGTGAAGTCGATTCGCGAAGCGTCGCCGAGCCGGTACTGCTCCACGACGGTGTCGAGGTTCTCCCTCGCCTGCGCCACTTCGATGCGGGCCGTCTCCAGCGAGACGCGCGCGTTGTCGCGGTTCGCGGCTGCGACGGCGAGGTCGCGCGAAAGGTTCTGTTCCGCCTCTTCAAGGGCGACGCGGGCCTGTTCCATCGCGACTACGGCCTCGTCTACCGCGGTCCGCTTGCGGAAACCGTCCAGCACGCTCTGCACCGCCTTGAATCCCCAGGACCAGTTCCACGCCGGGTCGGCGAACGAGAACGCGCTCGAGAACGAAAGCGACGGGAAGAGATCTGCTATCGCGTAGTCGACCTCTGCGGACGCCGCCCGCAGCTGCGCTCGCAGAACCATGAGCGACGGGGCGTTCGTGCGGGCGAAGTCAAGCGCCTCGCCTGCGCCGTAGGATGTCGGGTGCAGGTCGCGCCGCGCGTTTTCGAGCGCGTTCGACGCCACCGCCATGACGTCTTCGCGCGATGCCTGGTCGGCGGAAAGCCCGAGCGAGCGGATGAACGCCGCCCCGGCCGTCACGACGTCGTTGGACGCGTTGATAGTCGCGAGCCGGGCGTCCGAGAGGTCCACGCGCGCCTTGAGCACGTCGAGCTTTTTCACTTCGCCGGCGGAAAGCAGCGATTCCGCCTGGCGGAGATGCTCGGCGTACTGGAATTCGTTCGTGCGGGCCACTTCGAGGAGCGCGTCGTTCTGGAGAAGGGTGAAGTACGCCTGCGCCACGTCCTTGAACACGACGAACTCTTCGTCGGCCAGATCGCGCTGCGCCGCGACCACGCGTTCCCGCGCCTGGCGTTCCTTCGCGTCGATCCGCCCGAAATCGTACACGAGCAGATCGAAGGACACGTCGGACGTGAACTTGCCGCGGTTCTGGTGCCACGAGAAGTGGCTTCCTGGATTTGCGGTGGACTGCGAGTACCCGGCCGACAGCCCCATTTGCAGGGACCGGTCGCTCGTCACCCGCGAAAGCTCCAGCACGGCGTTGGATATCGAAAGGTGCGCGGCCTCTATGCTCGGACGGTGGTTCATCGCCCATGCCACGTAGTCGACGAGGCGGCTTCCCCTGAGATCGACGCGCTGCGCGACCTCCCGCCCGGCGGAATCGTCCAGACCGGCGACCTCGGCTTCGGCCTGCGCCCGCCGAGCGCGGTCGATGGTGCCGCATCCGGAAACCAGAAGCGACGCCGTCCCCGCCGCCAAACCCAATCTTGTCAAAAAATGCATGTTACCTATTATACCTGTTGGCACACGTGCAAGTCAAAGCGAAAAAGGGATTTTCCCCGGTTCGCGTCACACGCGGCGAAGGATGAGCCCCTTGAGGTAAAGTCCTTCCGGGAACGTCAGCGCCACCGGGTGGTCCGGCCCCTGCCGCGTGCGTTCGAGTATCTGGAAGTCGCGCTTTGCGTCGAACGCCGCCTCGGCGCATATCTTGTCGAACAGGTCGGGCGTGACCGCGCCGGAGCAGGAGAACGTGGCGAGCACGCCGCCGGGGCGGAGAAGCTTCATGGCGAGCAGGTTTATGTCTTTGTATCCGCGCGCGGCGCGCATGAGCGACGCTTTGGTGTCGGCGAATTTCGGAGGGTCGAGCACGACAAGGTCGAACGTCCGTCCCTGGTCGCGGTACAGGCGCAGCTGCTTGAACACGTCCGCTTCAGTGAACTCGCACTTCGTGCCGCAAAGGTGCAGCAGGTCCGTGTTGCGCCGCGCGAGCGCGAGCGCGTCCGTGCTGGCGTCCACGTGCGTCACGGATGCCGCGCCTCCCGCGCAGGCTGCGAGGCCGAAGCCGCCGGTATAGGAGAAGCAGTTCAACACGTCCGCCGACGGCGCGTAGGCGGCGACCGCGGCGCGCGCCGGGCGCTGGTCGAGGTAGAAGCCGGTCTTGTGGCCCTTCCGCACGTCTACGAGATACGCCACGTTCCCTTCGCGGATTTCCACCAGTTCCGGCGGCTCTTCGCCCGCGAGAAGCCCGGTGACGGGCTCGAGTCCTTCTCTGGCGCGCGAATCCACGTCGCTGCGGTTGTAGACGCACGAGCAGTTCGGCACGTATTTGCGCAGGGCGGACACGATTGTGTCCTTCCAATGCTCCGCCCCGGCGGTAGCCAGCTGCACGACGACTACTCCCGCGTAGTAGTCGGCCACTACGCCGGGCAGTCCATCGGATTCCGCGTTCACCAGGCGGAATGCGTTTGTGGCTCCGTCCACCCAGAACGCCGCTCGCCGCGCCACGGACGCGCCCACGAGGCCGTCCACGAACTCCGCGTCCGGCTCGCGTTCCGGTTCGAAAGAGAGCATCCGCACGCGGATCTGTGACGCCGGCGACCAGCTGCCCCAGCCCAGCCGCTCTCCGCCGGCGCTTTCCACGCATACGGTATCGCCGGGCGCCGGATTCCCTTCTACGGAATGGACAGCTCCCGAGAATACCCACGGATGGCGATGCGCCACGGTATAGTCGCGCCTGTTGTTCAATGTTACCTTTTTCATGACAGCTTTCCACTTTTCAATTCTATGATCCGCTGGTTCGACGAGCCTCGGAAGCGGAGCGATATGTCCTTGAGCGCTTCCACGAACGGGCCGTCCACGAGAACGTCGATGGACGAAAGCATTTCGTCCGTGGCATCGCACCGCCAGCGGCTTTCGCCGAGGAGGTCCTGTTCGTACACGCATCCCGTCCACGCCCAGACGTCTTTTTGGGGAAAGCGCGCGCGGAAATTGCGGAGAAGCGGAAGGAGCGCGCGCTGGTTGTCCGGTTCGAACGGCTCGCCGCCGAGAAGCGAAAGCCCCTGTATCCATTCCGGGGCGCAGGCGTCGAGCGCGTTTTCGGCGGTTTCGTCCGTCCAAGGGTTGCCGTGCTTGAAATCCCATGTGTCCGGGTTGAAGCATCCGGGGCATCGGTGCGTACACCCGCTCACGAAAAGCGATACCCTCACGCCCGGTCCGTTCGCCACGTCGCACGTCCTGATTGCTGAATAGTACATGACGGATAGTGTACCACAATCTCGCAGGTGCGCAAGCCTTTTCTTGCCGCATGGCATGGCGCGTCGTCCTCAACGCGCCGAGAGG
>JAFPNP010000372.1 GCA_017411125.1 Kiritimatiellia bacterium | reverse complement strand
CTACTGGGCGGGACCGCGCGGGGAGTGGTGGAGCGCGAAACTCGCGTCTCCGGCCTGGGAGCTTTACGGGCGGAGAGGGCTGGCGGCGAAAGCCTTCCCTGCTCCTGGCGAAACGCAGCAAGACGGCGATGTTTCGTACCACCTGCGGCCCGGCAGGCATTTCCTCGCTCCGTACGACTGGGATCGCTACATGGATTTCGCCGCCAAACTGGCGAATCGTTGATCAAAACACTTTCTACTTGCGCCGTATGCGCATATTTGCCATAATATGGATATTGCGAACTTGAAAGGAAACCATGAACGACACTATCGACACGGTACAGTGCGCCGGATGCGGAAGGCGCGACTTCATCTACGGATTGCTCGCCGCCGGTGCGACCGCCGGGCGGGCGGCGAGCGCGGAACTGAAGGACTTCTTCGCAGCGCTCCCCGCGCCGACGCCGTCCGAGGCAATTCCGGACAAGACGGGCGCCGTGAAGGTGCGCCTCGTGTTCTCCATATGGAACGACGTACAGGTAAAGAAAACGTGGCCCAATGCCGGCTTCGATTTCCGCCCCGTCATGAAGAACGTCATGGACGCGCTCAACGCCGGCGTAAAGGGAGTCAAGTTCGTGCCGGGGATGGCCTTCGATGCGAAAGGCGCGGCCGCCATTCTTGCCGAGGACGCAAAAGCGGGCGACGTAAAAGGCTATCTCGTCATCCAGATGAATTCCTGGCCGAGCGCACTGCACGGAATAATAAAAGCCGGCAAGCCGACGCTCTTCTGCAGTTTCCCATATTCCGGCATAGGCGGATGGGACGTGCAGAACGCCGCGATGCTCAGGAGTGGGCAAAAGAATTACGCTTTCATGTCCTCGCTCGATTTCAACGACACGATCGGTGCGGCAAGGGCGTTCGAAACACTGAAATCCGGCACGGGAGCGGACTTCGTGAAGGCAGCCACGGAATATCGCCTCGCGCATACGCCGCCGGAAACCGGCATCAAGCCCTGCGAAGGACCGCTCGACTGTCTTTCGCCGGACGAGACGCTCGCCGCCGTCAAAGGCAAGAAGATTCTCTCCGTGCAAGGATGCGACGAAAAAACAAAGGCCAAGATACTGAAAGACTTCGGCATCGTCGTGGAAAACGTGAAGTTCGACGAGCTTAACGCCGCGTGGGACAAGGTGCCAGACGACCTTGCAAGGGCGAAAGTGGCCGAATGGAAGCGCACGGCGCGAAAGATCGTGGACGTTTCCGACGAAACGCTATTCGGATGCGCGAAACAATTCTACGGCATGAAAGAGGTGCTAAAAGCGCATGGCGCGGTGGCGATTTCCGTGGATTGCCTCGGCGGATGCTATACCGGCAAACTGCGCGCGTACCCGTGCCTCGGCTTCATGGAACTGCAGGACATCGGTCTTTTCGGCACGTGCGAAAACGACATCAGATCCACCGTCGCGATGGTCGTGTTCAACACCATGACGAAAGGCCGCATGGGATACATCTCGGACCCGGCGATCGACAGTTCGCGCCGCGCCATGATCTTCGCCCACTGCGTAGCCACGCGCAAGTTCCTCGGCGTGGATGGCGAGACCTCCATCTACGAAATCGAGACGCATTCGGAAGACCGCCATGGCGCGTCCGTGCGTTCGATAGCTCCGCTAAACCATCCGGTCACGACGGTGCAATTTCATTTCATGGGCGACGGCGGCAAGGGCTGCGTACTGGTTCAGACGGGGCGCACGTTCTCCAACGACCCCGACGACCGCGCCTGCCGCACGAAAATGGTCGTAGAAGTGACGGGAAACTTCGAGCGCTCCTACAGGCTTTGGGATCTCTGGGGCTGGCATCGCGTCACGTTCCTCGGCGACTTCAAAAAGGATGTCGAGGCGTTGGCCAAGAAAATCGGCTACAGGGTAATCTACGAGTCGTAGCAGGCCGGACGGCTAGCGGTAGACTTCTTCTGCCCATTCGTATTGTTCGGAACAAGGTTCGCCGAGCACGGTCTCGACCATGTACTTGAGCACGCGGCGGGCGTCGAACATCCGGCGGTACGCCGCCCGCCCGGCGGAAGCCATGCGGCGGCGCGCGTCGTCGTGGCGGTTGAACCAATCCACGCGCTCCGCAAGTTCCTCCGGCGTGTGGAAATAGACCGTCTCGCCATCTCCGAAGAAATGCTGCATGTCATTGCCGTCGTACTGGAACGTAAGCACTCCGTTCGCCATGAGGTGTGTGATGCGGTCGGAAGCATACCATTTCCAACCCTCGAAACGATTGATTGAAAGTCCCATTTTCGAGGCGGCGACAGCCTCTTCGTAGGCGCGGCCCGTCACGAGCGGAGCGACGTCCATGCCGAACAGCCCGAAGCGGACGGACGAGGGGAGGCGGGGCTGCAGACTGTCCAGCAAAGCGCGTCGCGCGTCGGCGAGCGCGGGGCGTCCCGCGAAGAACAAGTCCCACTTGAAATCGGTCTTGGCGGAATTGTCCTCCACCTCGTAAGAAGGATCGCTCGGATTCGGGAAGAAGCCCACGACGTTGCGCCCTGTCGTCCATTGCTTCAACACCTCGCCTGCGGTCGTGACGAATATGGCGTCGCAGGATTCCGTCCGCCGCGCGATCTGCGCGCGGCAGTGCGCCGTCTCAACGGGATCGCAATTTATGTGGACGATGCACATGCCGGGACACGCCGAACGCGCATCCGCAAGCGCCTCGTTCGTCACGTAGTCGCAATGGGAAATGAACATTATGTCCGGCTTCCAGTTCCGCACCGTCTTCACCAGCCGCGCGTTCATCATGCGCGCGCCTATATTTCGCATGAAACCGAGCGGCGCCAGGAAACGTGCCACGTCGCGCTCCGAAAACGCGAGCATCTCCCACTCGTTGCGTATCGCGCCGGCGGCGAGACGCATGTCGATTCCGGTGCGTCCGTTGCCCCAATGTCGTTCGAGGAAATTTCCCGTAAAGAGTATTCGCGGCTTTTTCATGCAACCATTATATCATTATACGCGCTTGCCGCACAAGCCCCCTTGCAATGGCACGCGGCGAATGATATAATCGTTTCCATGAAAACAGCAGCACTCGTATTCGGCGCGGCCGCATTGGCCGCAGGAACGTCGTTCGGCGCATTGCGCGCGGTATCCCACGACCAGTGGGGCGGCAAGCCCGATTCGTGGCAGATGAAGCGCCATGCGGAGAAAATGTCCGTCGTCACCAACGGAGGCGCCAAGGTCGTCTTCATCGGCGACTCTATAACCAACGGCTGGGAACAGAAAGGACGCGGCCCGGCGCAGCTGAAGAAGTACTTCTCCGAGGGCGACTGGAAAATGCTGAACCTCGGAACGAGCGCAGACCGCACTGAACACGTGCTGTGGCGGCTCGACAACGGCGAACTGGACGGCTACGAGGCGAAGTGCGTGCTTCTCATGATCGGCACGAACAATTCGGGGCATTTCAAGAATTTCTCGGACGAGCCGCCGTCCGACACAATCCTCGGCATCCGCGAGATTCTGAAGAAAATCCGCGCCAAGCAGCCGAAGGCCAAGGTGGTGCTGACGGCGATCTTCCCGCGCGGCGCGAGCGAGAACGACCAGTTCCGTCTGCGCAACGACGTGGTGAACCGGGCAATCCGCAAGTTCTGCGACGGCAAGACGGTGTTCTGGTGCGATTTTTCGGACAGGTTCCTCGACGCAAATGGCGATACGCAGTGGATCATGAAGGACAGACTGCACCCAGGACCGCAGGGTTACGAAATCTGGTACGAGGAGGTGAAGCCGTACATTGAATACGCGCTATCCGACGGCAAACTGCCGTGTCCGCAGAACCGTTTCTCCAAGGTGAAGACGGCAGCGGAAAAGGCGGAAGAGCATCTTCCGGTGACCATGCACCCGGATACGCACTCCGGCAAGGCCCTCACCGGCAGAGGGGCGTGGTGGTTCAACCGCCTTCTCCAGAAGCGCAGCCAAATCGTCGCGTCGAAGGGCGAGATCGACGTGGTGTTCATCGGCGACTCCATCACGCACAACTGGGAGAGCAAGGGCAAGGCGCAGCTCGCCGAACTTGCCAAGACGTACTCGATCCTCGACATCGGCTACGGCGGCGACCGCACGCAACACGTCATTTGGCGTTGCCAGAACGGAGAACTTGACGGCTACAAGGCGAAATGCGTCATGCTCATGATCGGCACGAACAACGCCTACCCGCGCAACGATCCGAAGGACGTGGTGAAGGGCATCCGCCGCATACTGGACGTCATAGCCGAGAAGCAGCCGCAGGCGAAAACGCTGCTCCTGCCGATATTCGTGCGCGGGGAGGGGCCTGGCAACGTCCAGCGCAAGGCCAACGAAGAAGTGAACGCGGCCATCAAGTCGTTTGCGAACGGCGAAAAGGTGATTTGGGTCGATTTCAACGCCAAGTACCTTGACAAGAACGGCGACACGAAGCAGATCATGCCCGACCGCGTCCATCCAAACGCGGCTGGATACAAGATCTGGACGAATGCGGTGCTGCCATACTTCAGGGACATCTGCGGGAAGTAAGTCTGATGAGCAATCGGCAATCTCCGAAAAAAGAAAAAACAAAAAAGGAACAGCAATGAAGATGAAAAGCATTATCGCCGTCGCGGCCATGTTCGTAGCGGCAACGGCATTTGGCGCATTGCGCGCGGTATCCCACGACCAATGGGGCGGAAAGCCCGATTCGTGGCAAATGAAGCGCCATGCGGAAAAAATGTCCGTCGTCACCAACGGCGGCGCGAAGGTCGTTTTCATCGGCGACTCGATAACCCACTTCTGGGAAAGCCGCGGCAAGGCGCAACTGCAGAAGTACTTTTCCCAGGGCGACTGGAAGATGCTCAACCTTGGAACGAGCGCCGACCGCACGGAACACGTGCTGTGGCGTCTGAACGAGGGCCGCGAACTCGACGGCTACGAAGCGAAGTGCGTGCTCCTCATGATCGGCACGAACAACTCCGGGCATTTCCCGTTCGCGAAGGAACCGCCCAGCGACGCGATTCTCGGCATACGCGAAATCATAAGGACGATCCGCGCGAAACAGCCCAAGGCCAAGATCGTGCTCACCGCCATCTTCCCGCGCGGCGCCGGCCAGACCGACGCCACCCGTCTGCGCAACGACGTCGTGAACCGCGAGATAGCCCGCTTCGCCGACGGCAAGAACGTGTTCTGGTGCGATTTCGGCGCCAGGCTCGTGGACGCTGCGGGCGACACGAAATGGGTGATGCCCGACCGTCTGCATCCCGGCCCG
>JAFPNP010000371.1 GCA_017411125.1 Kiritimatiellia bacterium | reverse complement strand
TTGAACGGCTTCCACGTGCCGGCTTTTGGCGGCTCGGCAACGGTGAAGCGCCGGACAAGATTCAGGCGCCCGAATGCGAGATGCAATGTGTTCGTGCCGGGCGCCACGGGAACCATTGCGATAAACGCCCCCGTGCGCGAAACATCCGTCGTCGCGCCGTTGACGGTCAATGCGGCGGACGCCCCCGCCGGAACGGCGCCTATGACGTAGGTGCGCTCCACGGCCGGAAGCGATTGCCCTTCACCCGGAAACGCCACGGAAAGCGCGGCGGAAAGCAGCGGAAGCGCTACTGCGAACATCGGACTTTACGACCTTTCGTTGCGCAAGGCGGGGTCGAGGATGTCGCGCAATTCGTCCGCGAGATGGTTGAACACCAACACGAGAATGAAGATTGCGGCGGTCACCGCCGTCATCTCCCACCATATGCCCTGCCACAAACGGAGACGCGCGTTGTTTATCATCACGCCCCAGCTCGGCTCGCCCTGCACGCCGATGCCGAGGAAGCTGATGAACACTTCAGTCGCGACCGATCCGGGGAAACGGATGGAGAACTGTATGAGGATGAGGTGGGCGACATTCGGCAGTATGTGCCTGAACATAATCCGCAAATGCGAATACCCCAGAACCCGCGCCGCCTGCACGTAGGCGCGGTCGCGGTGCTTCATCACCTCTGCGCGGATCGTGCGGCACACGCCGACCCACGTGGTCAGGCCTATGCCGAGCAGGATTCCGAGAATGCCCTTGCCGGCGATAAGCGAAATCGCGAGAATGAAGAGAAGCCCCGGCATGGAAGCCACCGTGGCGCAAAGCCACACGACGACCGAATCCACCTTGCCGCCAAAATAGCCGCCGAGAAGTCCGAGCAGCACGCCAAGCGGAATTGCTATCAGCGACGTGCCAATGCCCACCTGGAATGAAATCCACGCGCCCTGCACGAGACGCGCCGAAACGTCGCGCCCGAGGTTGTCCGTTCCCATCCAGTGCTCCGCCGACGGCGGCTGGTAGCGGGCGTTTTCGTTCACGACGTTGTAGCCCGGCGTGACGTCCGCCCACCGGGCGCGGGCGGAACGGACGCCGCCCCATGCCGCGCACATGAAGTACGCCGCTATTACGAGAAGGCAGAGCTTGCCGCCCGCGCTCAATCTGTTCCAAAGCGACTTCATGCTAGCCAAGCCTCACTCTCGGATCAAGCGCCGCGTAGGCGAGGTCTGTAAGAAGGTTCACTACCTGGTAGAGCAACGCGCCGAGCAGCACGACCGCGCGCACCACGGCAAGGTCGGCGGAGTTGATCGCGTTCAGCGACACGCTGCCGAGCCCCGGAATGCCGAAGAAGGTCTCCAGCAGAAGCGACCCGGTGAAGAGATACGGTATCGACAGCGAAATGAACGTCACGATGGGAATAAGCGAGTTGCGCAGCACGTGCTTCACGAGTATCTTAGCGCCGGAAAGACCCTTCGCGCGGGCGGTGCGCACGTAGGGCTTGTATATCTCGTCCAGGACGGCGGTGCGGAAGAAGCGGATGTCCACGCCAAGCGACGACAGCACGCCGATCATCGCGGGAAGCACGATGTAGAACGCGCTCTCGTATCCCCATATCGGGAAAAGCCGCAGCTTGAACGCGAGGAAGAACTGTCCCGCGAGGACCCACACCACGTAGTTCACGCTCATAAGCACAGTGGACATCACGAGCACCGACCTGTCGAACGCGCCGCCGCGGAACGCCGCGCACCCAAGCGCCAGCGCAAGACCTAGGACGGTGCAGCCCAGAAGTATCGGAACGGTTAGCGACAGCGACGGCCCCACGCCGCGCTTCAGCACGTCCACCACGGGTTCGCGATGTTCGGTCGAGTCGCCGAACTCCCCTTTCGCCACATTGGCGACGAAGTGGAAGAACTGCGAATCGAAGAACGACTCGCCGCTTTTCGTGTTCACGAGCAGCGGCTTGTCGAACCCGTAGCGTTTGTTGAACGCCTCGATGGACGCCTTTGTGGCGTTCTTCCCGAGCACGACCTCGGCGGACGAGCCGCCGACGACGTTGAACAGGACGAACGTAAGCACGAGAATCCCGATCGTGGTCGGAATCAACTCCAGAAGTCTTCTGACTATGTAGCGCAGCACTTGTCTATTCCGCTTCGCGTGTTGCCGCCGTCAGCGGGTCGTCCAATAAGGCGCGTTCGCCGGCGCGGCGAGATACTTTGCGCACGCGTCGCAGCACTTGCAGAGGATCATCTGGAAGCCGGCCATCTCCTGGACGGTCAGAAGCTCGTCGCACTTGCCCGGCAGCACGGTGACGCCCATCGCCTCCAGCATGGACTTCGCCTTGCGGTAGCAGATGAGCATTTCCATCGTCGTCGTGGCGCCGGAACCGTTGATGAGCAGCAGCGCCTTGTCGCCGGAGGCGAGCTTCGTGGCCTTGACTAGCGAAGGGAGCATCTTCTCGACCGTCTCGTCGGCGCTGCACATCTTCGAAATGCCGCCGCCGCCCTCGCCGTGCTGTCCCATGCCGATTTCCATCTCGTCGTCGGCCAGCGAACCGATCTCGCCGCCGTTCTGCGGATGGGTGGCGACCTTGAGCGCCACGGAGAGCGTCGCTATGCCCTCGTTGAACTTGTTCGCAAGCTCCACGATCTCGTCGAGAGACTTGCCTTCCTCAGCCGCCGCTCCGACGACCTTGATGAACGGAATCACGCCGCCGAGGCCGCGCTTGTCCTCGATCGGGGTGTCGGGTCCCTGGGCGATGTCGTCGTGTATGACGATCTCCACGACCTTGAGGCCCGCCTTCTGCGCCTTGCGCATCGCCTTGCTTCCGCTCATGCGGTCGCCGTTGTGGTTGAGGGTTATGAGCAGCGTGCCGGCGTCGCGCTTCACGTAGTCGAGAGCCTCGAACACCTTTTCGCCGCCGGGAGCGGCAAAAATGTCGCCCGCGACGCAGGCATCGAGCATGCCCTCGCCGACAAATCCATGCATTGCTGGCTCGTGGCCGGAGCCGCCGAACGCGACGAGAGCAACCTTGTCCGCGCTCTTGGGCGTCTTGCGCACGACGATCTTCTCGTTGACGAGCGCAAGCGTGTCGGAATAGCACCCGACGAGGCCTTCAAGCAGTTCCTTGGTAAGGTTGGCGGGATCGTTAATGAACTTCTTCATCATTTCGGGAAATCCTTTCTTTGCTGATACGAACTAGTCCTGGAAGAACTCCACCTGCGGACCGTTCGGCCAGCCGACGTACGCGATCGCGCACGTTCCGCCGAGGGAGTACTTGGGAAGCAGCACGTCCGCACCGGCCGCCACGGCCTCCTTCACCGCCTCGTCGACGTCCTTGACGTTGTACGCGACGTGCGTCTCGGCGACCATGCGCCATGCGCACAGGGTGTCGCGCTCCCAATAGAGGTATTCGATCTTGTACTCGTCGTTGTTGCAGATCCAAACCTTCAGGCCGGGCATGTAGTTCATGCCCTCCATCTTTTCGGCCACGGGAATGCCCGTGTGCATGTAAGTCTTTTCCATAACCGATTTCTTCCTTCGAAACGCTTGCGGAACCTCCCTTATACGCCGTTCGCGAGGCAAGTCGCACGGCTTGGCGGAACTCGCTGAAACTTCCCTGCGCATCTAAAAGGCCCGACACGTCTAGTATGCCAAATCCGCGCCCCTATTGCAAGGGTAAATTGCATGACGGAAATCGAACAACCATTTGTCGAAACCGCCCGTGAACCAGCCATGGCCCTTGCCCGACAGGAGGCGAAGCTGCTTGTCTTTGGACGCGATGCGGTTGAACGCGGCGATGCCGCCGACGGTCTGGCAGTCGTCGTCCGCCGTGCCGTACACCATGCGGACAGGCGTGTGGATCATCCGCGCGAAGTTGCAGTTGTCGTGGTACGGCGCGTTCTTCTCCGCCGCCGCGATATTCTCCGGCTTCTGGTTCATGATATGAGAGCTTCCCGGCTGGCGGCCGGCCCGGTATGCGAGCATGTCGCACTTGTTGGGGCAGAGGATCAGCGACTTCGCGAAACGTCCCCACATCGCGGTGAGGTATAGCCCGAACCCTCCGCCCTGGCTGCATCCATAATAGACGAACCGCGACGGATTCGCGTACGGCTCCTTCGCGAGCCAGTCGATTGCGCGCGTCATGCCGAGAATCGCGCGGTGGTAGAACGGCGCCTCGCGGCTTTCGGCGTAGCCGACGTACTGGTAGCGCGGTTCGCCTGCCTTCGTCGCGTAGTCGTCGAACCATTTCTTGAAGCGGGCATGGTATTCGGCGTTCGTGCCCGTCAGCGGGATTCCGTGTACGTTCATCAGCAAGGTAATCCAGCCTTTGCGCACGAGTTGCCTCGCCGACGGAAATATCGTGTTCGTCCCAGGCCCCGCGCCCGGCACGTTCACCATGGCCGGAAACCTGCCATCGCCATTCGGCACCAGCAGCAATCCGTAAATGCGCCCCCCGCCGAACGTCGCGAAGCTCACGTAGTACGCCTTGTGGTCTTCCGTGTCGAATTTCGGAGCGGGTGTCTTCTCCGCCGCGATCGGGACCTCGCGTTCGAGGCGCGCGAGCTCGCCGCGCCAGTACGCCTCGAAGTCCGGCGGACACGGCGTAAATGGCTCTATTCGCTCCACTCCGAAGATCATGCGGTCCATCCTCTGACGTACGGGGATGTTCTTCCCCTTCATGTAGATGCGAAGCGATCCCGGCGTCGCGCGCGTGAACTCCATCTTGATGCGGGGCTCCTTTGCAAGGTCGACGGTACGCCGCCAGACGACGTTCGTCCAGCCGTCGTCGACCCATACTTCCACGACGCCGTTCGTGGCGAGCGCACCGCGTCTGTCCGCCACGAACGCCTCTACTTTCGCCGTGCCATCCACCTGGTATGTATTCGACTTTGCATCGAAACGGTACTTGGCGAACAGCGGTTCCGCCTTTGCCGAGCACAATGCGGATTGCACCGAAACCGTCGCCACAATGCACAGCGCCATGTGCAAGTTACACATTTTGCAGAACAGAGACCCGCGCATCGGCGTCGCCGCCAATGCGGCTTCCCCCTCGTCAAACCGTACATGCGGCTTTCCGTGCATGGCTTTCTCTTTCATGGTTGTTTGCCTTTCGCTTGTTCTATTCTAAGGTTAAAGGAACTCCGCACGAAAGCCCCTTTCGCAGAACGGAATAAGTATATCACATTTCGGCATTGAAGCGGTAGAGGCGGAAGAAACGCCGAAATTTCAATGCGGCTTTTTCTGGCGGCGGAAGCCCCGCCAAAATTTTGGGGAGACTTTTTCCGGCGGCGGAAGTCCCACCAAAATTTTGGGGAAGCTTTTTCCAGCGGCGGAAGCCCCGCCAAAATTTTGGGGAAGCTTTTTCCGGCGGCGGAAGTCCCGCCAAAATTTTGGGGAAGCTTTTTCCGGCCGGAAAAATGCCCGCCAAAATTTTCGGGAACGTTTTTCCAGACGGAAAAAGTCCCACCAAAATTTCGGTGGGACCTTTTTTCGGCGCGGAAGCGCCGTTTTTATGCAATTTTAGCCGTTATTCGGCGGAACCGGCTCCGGTTCCGGCTCTTCGTGACGTTTTCCGCCCTGCGAGGCGACATTCCTGTAGTGCGACACCACAGACGTGAGCGACGTCACCGCCGCCGCCGTCGCGTCGGACGGCATCACGCGGTCGAGCGCGTTGACCGTCGCGAAGACGTCCACGACCATTTCCGCGACCGACTTGCGCAGCGACGCGGTGGTTTCGCCACCTTTCTCGGCTTCGCGCCCGATACCCGCGTCCGTACGCGCATTGTACTTCTCGGCTAGCGCGTTATTCGCGCTGGCAAGCTCGCCGAGTACGGCATCCAGCCCTATGAAGCCCACCTCGGTTCGCACGTCACCCTTCTCCAGAAGGTCGTAGATGAGCCCCTTGATTTCCTCGGTCTCCTTCGTGAGGGAGTGGACGTTGAGACCCTTGTACGGGGCAAGCGCGGCCTGAACGCGGCGGGCGGAGAAGTCGAACTCGCCCGCGCCGTCCAGCTCGGAAAGCGTCTCGACGAACTTCCAGATGGCGCGGAAGATGATGTCGCGGCGGGCGTCGAGCTTGGCGATTTCGGCAGTCTCGCCATACTTGCGGGACTCGTTGATGAAGTCGGTGAGCTTCACGTTCGCAGCGTCGAGGGTCGCGAGACGGTCGCCCAGCGGCACCTTCGCGGCGTCGAAGCCGTGGGCGATGCGCGA